>JBFIEB010000029.1:0-15182 GCA_041603555.1 Vicingaceae bacterium | reverse complement strand
TCCGAATCTACAAACCTCCTTTAAAGAACCTCCTTGTACGCCAACTCCCGGTACTAGTAGAAAATTATCAGGAACAATATTTCTAATTTTTTCGAACATTTCTGGTCTAGTAGCTCCAACAACATACATTAGATTTTGATCATTACCCCACTTTTGAGATTGATTCAGTACTTTTTCAAATAATTTTTCTTCACCATTATTAAAAAACTGAAAATCATCAGCACCTTTATTAGAAGTTAGTATCAGAAGGATTGCCCATTTATCATTAAAATTCAAAAAAGGTGTTACAGAATCTTCGCCCATATATGGTGCAACTGTAATTGAATCAAAATTCAATGTATTAAAGAACGCATTAGCATACATTTTTGAGGTGTTACCAATATCCCCTCTTTTGGCATCAGCAATGGTAAAAATGTTATCTGGTATATAATCAACCGTTTTTTGAAGTGATTCCCATCCTTTTGCTCCCATATATTCGTAAAAAGCAATATTAGGCTTATAGGCTACACATAAATCTTTAGTAGCATCTATTATTTGCTTATTGAATTCAAATATTGGGTCTTCTTCTTTAAGTAAATGTTGAGGAATTTTTGCAATATCAGTATCTAAGCCAATACATAAAAAAGATTGCTTTTGTTTGATTTGATTTATTAATTCCTCTTTATTCATATTATACTTAATTTATTCATCATTCTTTTGTCTCCATTTAGGGTAAAAAAATCTAATCAACAAGTCCTGCTGATAATTTTTCTGTATTCTCGGCAATTTTTAATCCTTCCACTATTTCATCGATATCACCGGCTATTATAGAGTCTAAATTGTATAGGGTTAGTCCAATTCTGTGGTCAGTAACTCTCCCTTGTGGATAATTATAAGTTCGAATTTTTGCTGATCGATCTCCAGTTGATACTTGTGATTTTCTTTCTTTTGCTCTTTCCAGCTCTTTTTTAATTACTTCAGCTTCATAAAGTCTTGTTCTTAAAACTTTCATAGCTATCTCATTATTTTTTATTTGAGAACGCCCGTCCTGGCATTCCACAACAATTCCTGTTGGAATGTGTGTTAAGCGAACAGCAGATTCAGTTTTATTTACATGCTGGCCACCAGCTCCTGAAGCTCTATAAGTATCCTTTCTTATATCTTCTTTTCTTACTACGATATCAACATCCTCTGCTTCAGGCAATACAGCGACTGTTACAGCAGATGTATGCACCCTCCCTTGTGTTTCAGTTTGTGGAACTCTTTGTACTCGATGAACTCCAGATTCAAATTTTAATACTCCATATACATTTTCCCCCTCTACACTAAACGAAATCTCTTTAAATCCTCCAGAAGTTCCTTCATTCATAGTCATCACCTCAGTTTTCCACCCTTTCCTTTCTAACCATTTTATATACATTCTATATAAATCTCCAACAAATATACATGCTTCATCTCCTCCAGTACCAGCCCTAATTTCTATAATAACATTTTTACTATCCTCCTCATCCTTAGGAATTAACATCAACTTTATTTCCTCATCCATCTTTGCTTTCTCAGATAATAGCTCATCTAATTCCATTTTAGCCATATCCACAAACTCTTTATCCGTTTCTATAGCTATTATTTCTTTTGAAGAAACGATATTATCCACAACATCTTTATACTTATTATATACTTTTACTATTTCACCTAATTCTTTATACTCTCTGTTAATCTTCACATACTTATCCATATCGGAAATTATTTCCGGATCAACAATCTGTTCGCTCACCTGATCGTAACGAATACTTATCTCCTCTAATTTTTTTAATAAACTCATTCTACTTAATTGTAAACAAATTCACCATATTTACTTTTTATGGTCAATTGTTTTTCACCCTGTGCTTCTACTCGCCCAACAATTTGGGCGTCAACATTAAATGATTTGGAGATGGATATAATATCATCTGCAATTCCCTGGGGAACATATAGCTCCATTCTATGTCCCATATTAAATACCTTATACATTTCTTTCCAATCTGTACCTGATTGCTCCTGAATCATCTTAAACAATGGTGGAACATCAAACATATTATCTTTTATAATTTGTATATCATCTACAAAGTGTAATATTTTGGTTTGAGCACCTCCACTACAATGAACCATACCATGAATATTATCACTATAAGTATCCACTATTTTTTTTATAATAGGGGCATAAGTTCTTGTTGGAGATAAAACCAATTTTCCTGCATCTAGATCAGAGCCTTCAACACTATCAGTTAACGAATAACTTCCAGAGTATGTTAAATCAGTAGGGACACTTGGATCATAAGTTTCTGGATATTTTTGAGCGACAACTTGATTAAAAACATCGTGTCTTGCAGAAGTTAGTCCATTACTCCCCATTCCTCCATTATATTGAGTTTCATAAGTTGCTTGACCAAAAGATGATAATCCAACAATTACATCTCCAACACTTATATTTGCGTTATCTATAACTTTGTCTTTCTTCATTCTACAAGTGACGGTAGAGTCAACTATGATTGTCCTTACTAAATCTCCAACGTCTGCTGTTTCTCCTCCAGTTGAATGAATTCCTATTCCTTGGCTTCTTAAGTCTGACAACAACTCTTCAGTTCCATTTATAATCGCTGCTATAACTTCTCCAGGTATTAAATTCTTGTTTCTTCCAATTGTTGAAGATAATAGGATATTGTCTACAGCTCCTACGCATAATAAATCATCTATATTCATAATTAATGCGTCTTGAGCTATACCTTTCCACACAGAAATATCATCTGTTTCTTTCCAATAAGCATAGGCTAATGATGATTTTGTTCCTGCACCATCTGCATGCATTATCACACAATAATCTGCATCACCAGTTAAATAATCCGGAACAATTTTACAGAATGCTTTTGGGAATAAACCTTTATCAATATTTTTTATGGCATTGTGTACATCCTCTTTAGAAGCAGAAACACCCCTTTGCATGTATCTTTCAGATTTACTCATTAATCTTAAATTTTACACAAAAATAATACTCTAGGTATTAGCTATAAAAAAAACATCCTGAAAGTTATCAGGATGT
Source organism: Vicingaceae bacterium (assembly GCA_041603555.1). GTDB lineage: Bacteria > Bacteroidota > Bacteroidia > Flavobacteriales_E > Vicingaceae. The sequence continues at coordinate 12,127 of JBFIEB010000029.1, read as the reverse complement.
TTTTTTGAATATGTTAATAATCTAATTTGAAGGAGCCGGGTCAGTTGGCGGAACAAAGTTATCTCCAACGACTTTAAAGTCAGTACGCCTGTTCCGTTGATGAGCAGCCTCAATTTCTTCCTTAGATTTTAAGCCCTTAATGTACTTTTCGGATAAAGTAAACTTAACAGTTCCATCAGGATTTTTTATAGCCATTGGCTCACTTTCTCCCATACCTTTTGCCTTAATTCTGTCAGGATGTATCCCTTTTTCTTTTGTTAAGTAATCTACACAAGATTGAGCTCTTCTTTGTGATAGTTTTTGATTATAAGCAGCAGAACCTCTAAAATCTGTATGGGATCTTAATTGAATAATAATTGTTGGATTTTCCGTCATAATATTATATAAATAATCTAAAGAATCTTTTGAATTTGGTCTTAAGTCGGCCTTATTATATTCATATTCAATCAATGGTAACTTAATAACAACATCTTGAAAAGGTTGTAACGCATACTCATGAAAAAATTTCTTTGATCCATCAAGCCCTACCGTAGTTTCTTTTCCTTTAGCATTTAAATACTTTTTCTTTTCAACTACCAAAGAGTAAGATGTATTTGCATTAATGTAACGATTAGGTCCATTATCTATAAAAAAGAAGTTCCCATTATCATCTGTTGTTGCCTGTGCTGAACTTCCATCAGTACCAATTAACTTAACAGTAGCACCAACAATGATTTTACCTGTTTCTACATCTTTAACTATTCCAGATAATTCAAATAACATAGGAGGTAAATAGAATTCCCATATATCATCCCCACCTTTACCACCTTCTCTACTAGTTGTAAAGAACCCTCTTTCTTTGGTTCCTTCAAAAACAATTCCAAAATCATCAGCTTCTGAATTCATAGGAAATTGCATGTTTTCAACTCCACTCCACTGATTAACCCCTGTACTTGCAGCTTTAAATAAATCTAAACCACCCATTCCTGGATGTCCATTAGATGCAAAGTATAACTCTCCGTTCTCTCTAATAAAAGGAAACATTTCGTCTCCAGGGGTATTAATATCTGATCCTAAATTAGTTGCTTGTGACCATGTTTTTGCTTTTTTATCATATGTCATATACCATAAATCTCTTCCTCCTTGTCCTCCAGGCATATTTGATGCAAAAACCAGTAAATCATCATTTGATGATATGGCAGGATGACCTACTGTAAATGTATCTTCTGTTACTTTAATGTATTCCGGTTCTCCCCATTTTTGGCCAGCTTTTTTTGCCCACATAATACCACAACCCGCTACTTCTTTACTTTTTACCTCACATCTTGTAAAATAGATAGTATTTCTTTTTGTGTTCAAACATGAAGCTCCTTCACTAGCAGGAGAATTAATTGTTTCATTCAAAACAACTGGCTCACTCCATTTACCCTTTTTATCTCTTTTTGTTTGCCACAAATCAGAAAAATTCATACCTGTGTTTTCTGATTGCTCAGTTCCAGTAGCTCCTTGACGTGTGGAAGAAAAATAAACTTCATCATTTTTCTTGTCTGCAAAAACAGGAGAAAAATCATAATCTTCAGTATTTAACAATGGCATAGGATTAACAACGACTCTAGAAGGTTTTCCTTTCCATTCTACTGCCAATTTACATGATTTAATACCTTCTTCACCCCTCTTATCTCCAGGGTTAGCTGCTTTGTACTTAGTAAATTCAACAATAGCTTCTTCATACTTTCCTTGAGATTTTAAGATATCTGCAACATAATATATCGCTATTGGATCAGGATATAATGCTTTAATTGCTTTATTATACCAAACTGCGGCTTGCTTACCGTCATTTTTACCACGGTAACATTCTGCTATTTGAAAAAGAATTTCAGACTTAACTTCTTTCTTGTTTTCCTTTGTATAAGCTTTTTTATACATTTCTATTGCCTTGTAATACTTACCTCCACTGAATGCAACATCCGCATCTAGTTTATAGTTTTTCTGTGCATTTACAGTTAAACCAAGAACTGCGACAAGGGCAAAAACGCCAATAATTCTAATTATCTTCATAATAATAAGTTAGTTTTCCTTTGAACAGGCGCTAAAGTAAAAAAATCTTTTTAATTAATCAAAGTAACTTTGATAAATAATTACCTAAAAAATTCCTCTTAAAATCTATTTAAGAGGGATAAATGAGCATTTTTAAATGATAAAGCTATTTTGTGAATAACAACTCTCTCAATTTAGGTAATGGCCATAACTCATCATCAATCAATAATTCAAGCTTATCTGAGTGATATTTTACTTCTTCAAAATAGGGTTTTACGTTATCACAGTATGCTAAAGCTTTTTTTTCAGAACTATCAATTTTATTGGCTTTTTTGCGCTCATCAAGCATTTTATTAGACTTTTCTTTTATTCCATTAATATGTCCTGAAATTTCTTTTAATAATTGATGTTGAGTTGCAGCTAGTTTTAAAGAATTTTTTCCAAAAATAGCATTCAAACCTGTTATATTTGTTATCAATAAATTTTGATATTTTATTGCTGCTGGAATAATGTGATTTCGAGCAATATCCCCTAATGTTCTAGATTCAATTTGCAGTTTTAATATATAGTTCTCTAATTCAATTTCATATCTCGCATCCATTTCAATCTCCGAAAAAATACCTAACTTTTTGAATAAATCTTTAGTTCCCCTCTCCGTCATAACTTTAAGAGCTCTTGGAGTATCTTTGAAATTAGATAGACCTCTTTTTTTTGCCTCTTTTACCCATTCTTCTCCATAACCATTACCTTCAAAACGGATAGGTTTCGACTCCTTAATCAATTTTTGAAGCTCTTGTAAAATTGCTTCGTCCTTATTAAGTCCTTTTTTAATTCTAGCATCAACTGATTTTTTAAACTCCTGTAATTGCTTTGCTACAATTACATTCAGCGTAGTCATGGCATTTGCACAGTTTGCGGCTGAACCAACTGCTCTAAATTCAAATTTATTACCTGTAAATGCAAATGGAGATGTTCGATTTCTATCAGTGTTATCCAACAAAATTTGTGGAATTTTTCCTATACTTAATTTTAATTCCGTTTTATCTTCTGGGGTCATTTTTCCAGCTTTTACGTTTTTTTCTAAACGGTTTAACATTTCAGTTAATTGAGATCCAATAAATACAGAAATTATAGCTGGGGGAGCTTCATTAGCTCCTAACCTATGATCATTACCTGCAGAAGCAATACTGGCCCTTAAAACATCAGCATTTGTATATATTGCTTTTATAGTATTAATAAAGAAGGTTAAAAACCTCAAGTTAGTTTTTGGGTTTTTCCCTGGAGCTAATAAATTAACACCAGTGTTTGTTGCTAAAGACCAGTTATTATGTTTACCCGATCCATTTAAACTTCCATAAGGTTTTTCATGCATTAGCACTCTAAAATCATGTTTTCTTGCGGTCTTTTCTAATATATCCATTAGAAGTAAATTATGGTCATTAGCAAGATTAGTCTCCTCAAACATTGGCGCACATTCAAACTGGTTAGGTGCCACTTCATTATGCCTTGTTGTAACTGGTATACCTAATTGTAAAGCTTCTATTTCATATTCTTTCATAAAAGCCATTGCTCTTTCAGGAATAGATCCAAAATAATGGTCATCTAATTGTTGCCCCTTCGCAGGATTGTGTCCTACTAATGCTCGTCCAGTCATCATAATATCCGGACGTGCATTAAATAATGCCTTATCTATTAAGAAATATTCTTGCTCCCAACCTAAACTAGCATTTACTTTAGTTACATTTTTGTCAAAATATTGACAAACGTCAGTAGCTGCATTGTCAATTGCATTTAATGCTTTTAAAAGAGGCATTTTATAATCTAAAGCTTCTCCAGTGTATGCAATAAAGACTGTAGGGATGCATAAGGTTTTCCCAATTACAAAAGCTGGTGATGTGGGATCCCACGCTGTATATCCTCTTGCTTCAAATGTATTTCTAATTCCTCCGTTTGGAAAACTAGATGCATCTGGTTCCTGTTGTACTAAATTGTCTCCGTCAAATTTTTCAATTGCCCTTCCTCCACTAATCGGACTAAAAAAAGAATCATGTTTTTCTGCGGTAGATCCAGTTAATGGTTGAAACCAATGAGTATAATGTGAAGCGCCTTTTGTTAATGCCCAATCTTTCATACATGATGCCACTTGGCTTGCCATCTTTCTATCAAGCTTTGTTCCATCATTAATAGATGACATTACACTCTTATAAGCTTCACTTGGCAAATACTCCCGCATTACTTCTTGTGTAAATACATTGGTAGCATAATAATTAGAAGCTCTATCAGAAGGAAATTCTACCTTTTTAGGTTCTCTTGCTAATACATCTCCAAGCGCTTTAAATCTAAATGTTGACATTTTTTGAGTTTTAAAATGATAAATATGAAAAATTTAGAGCAAATGTATTTTAAAAGAGGGTTATATTAAAAAAATATGCGTTTTTTTATTAACACCCCCCTATTTTTTTATTAATTTAAACAGAAAGAATTAAAATATTACAGGTTAAAGCATAAAAAATCCCACAAGATAGTTTCTTATGGGATTTTTAATTCAATATGGTTATTTCTACTCAGACGAATTCACCATAACCTCAACCCGCATATTTTTTGATTTTTGCTTATCATCAATAGCAAAGTCTCCTCCTAATTCTCTAGTTATTTTTTCCTTTGCCACTCCTTTGGATACTATGTATTTATATACTGCTCCAACTCTTCTTCCATCCAATTTTTCCACATCAGCCTCAGAAGCATCAAAATAGCCAGTTAAGGTGATTTTAGTACTTGGATTAGCTTTCATATATCCAACTATTTTATCCAATTCACTCGCCATAGCATCAATAGCGTAAAGTTTAGCACTAAACATTATCATCATACCATCAATATCATCAGAAACATTTTCTGACGGTGAAGTTTCTGATGGTGAAGTTTCTGATGCCGTAGAATCTACTATCGCACCTGTAGTATTTGACGAGCCATCTGTATTGATAATTTTTGTTGTTGTTGTATTAATATTCTTATCGCTGCTAAATTCTTTTTCAATCGTTTCTGCATTTTCCATACCAGGAAGTACATCACAATCACACTTCTTAACTGAGTCCCTATTAATGACAGAAACATTATCTATATAATAATATGCGTCATAAGTCTGAGGCTTAGTGAAGCCTCTAGGTCGCTTTACTTTCTTGATATCTGTAGTGGCGCTCAAATTTTCAGTGAAATTTCCAATAGTAATATACTCTTCGCCCCCTTTAGCTAAATATACTCCACATATTGGCGTCCAATAGAATTGTGTTTCATATATAGTTAATCTTCTACTTTCAATGTATGAATCAAATTTTAAAACATCAGAATTATTTGCAGTCATGGCATTACTCGTTATAGCAATTCCTAAGTGGTTTACAGCGTACTTAGATAAATCTGCTAAACTAACATGGAACTGAACACAGTATTTTTTACCCTCTTCTAGTTTTTCAGATAATTGAACTTGAAGATAACTCCTTGGAACTTTATTTTTATAACTATATGCCATAATTCCCGCATAGCCTTGACCTTCCATTGGTTTTTCTTCTCCATAAGAATTTTCAGGAACAGAAATTTCATAATTTTTACTTTTAGGAACATATAGATCAGCTGGAGCCAGAGTTGGTGAAATCCAAGGTTCCGCTAAATTAATTTCACCTTTTCCTTTCATTTTTTTTGATGACGTCTTTTTAAAATTATGATTAGGAACCAAATTGGTTTGAGACACTCCTAATAGTGTTGAGAAACAAAAGGCAATTAACAATGTATTTTTCATGTTATTTAAATTTTAGGCTAAATTATCAAATTTTATACCGAAAAGAAAAAATTAGTAGCTCTTCTATGTTATTAGAAACAAAAAAGGCCGCCCGAAGGCGACCCTTTTCTAGTTTACACTCCTACCATAAAAGTTGACTTTAAACAACTCTTCTAAGAGCATTCTTTTACCATTGTAGAATGGTGTTATCCATGCATCTGTTTGACCAGATTTTATTATTTTTTGCCTTAATACCTCGGCAGAACCTAATGTATTAAAACTGCCTTGTGTAAATCGAGTGATGCCATCAGGGTAATCTAATATTAAAGGCTTTCCATATTGCTTTAAATGATTCCATTTATAATTCTTCGGAAAACGATAAGCAGCAATTTGTACTTTGAATTCCAATCCTTCAGCACACGAATTACCCCCCATACCAATTAGTTTAGCGTAAACCGTTTTGTCATTTAAATCTTTACCAATAAACCAAGAGAAGTCAATTATAGTATCGCCTATGCAAGGACCTTTCTCATATTCTGCAACTGTTTTGCGTTGACCAAAGACAAAAACAGTAACAAAAGCATCTTTTTGATCTGCTTCTTTTTCAACCAACATTGCTTTAAATGCTTCTGCTTCAACTAAAGTATTAAAAGGCCCAAAAGTATAACGTGTTATTCCATCAGGATAAGTTTTTGCGGTAATTTTCCCATACTTTTCTAAGTATTGTAATTTAAAATCATCAGGGTTTTTTACTGCACCTATTTCCACTTTGAATGACAAACCTGTTATTGTTTTATCCTCTGCGTCCCTTAGTTTATCATCTTGAAGATCTACACCTTTAATTACTTCTAAATCTATAGCACTACTATCACTATGTATTGGGGCATCCGGAATTGTATCCACACCAGTTAGTTGATCATGAATATTAGTTTCATCATAAAAATCAGTTTTTGTATACTCTTCTGCATGAAACTGTTTAAATGATTTTTCAATGCCATTATCATCAATTTTAACCTCTAAATCTTTACAAGAAGAGTCTTTAGCAATTAGAGTTTGTTTAGCTATTTCAGATGCTAATAAAGTGCTAAAGGGGCCTACTATTTTCTTACTTGTTCCATCAGGGTAGCTAATAGTATTGATTTTAGCTAAAATTTCTGGGGATGTATTATTGGTATCAATACAATCAGCATCCAAAAAATATTGAACACCTGCAATTTTTTCATCTCCTTTTTCATTCAAAATTTTAGCATATATCATTTCTTCATAACCCTCTTTGGTGCTTTCTTTTCTATACTTATCTATTTGATTATCTATTTTCCCTTGTAAAGGATCCAACTCATCACTTATCCCAACTATATTTTCTTTAGAATATAAATTAAAATCATGTTCTACTTCAACATAAGTTGATAAAGATTCTATATCTATGTAATCTATTTTTGTTTCATACCCCTCTACCTCGATGGCAATTTTATACTTATTACCAGGCGTCAAAGCCAACATATATTTACCACTAGAAGAGTTCGATTTAAACTTTCCCTCTACATCTCCCGTTTTATCATTAGTAACGGTAATATCTGCTTCTACTGGTTCTCCATCCGCTTGAGTAACTCCAACAACTAAAGCTAATATTGGTCTTTTACCAAAATGACCTGGGCTTACTGTATAGATATCATGTGTTCCTAATTCACTTCTTCCAGATGTAGAATAATAACCGGTTTTTGCATCTGCAGATAGAACATAATATCTATCGTCATCAATAGAATTTACAGGATACTTAACATTTTCCGGTTCATCCCAACCTTCTTCTGATAGATAAGTATAAAATATATCATAGCCCCCCATACTGTTATGTCCTTTTGAACTAAAATACATTGTTCTTCTGTCAGGGTGTATAAAAGGAGCGTCATCATCAAACCTTGTATTAATTACAGGCCCTAAGTTTTTAACTTCTGCCCATGATCCATCTAGTTGTATAGTTGCTGAATATAAATCTCTCCCTCCAAAACCACCTTCTCTTTCACTCGCAAAATATATTGTTTTCCCATCACTAGTTAAAGTAGCGCTTCCTTCCCATTCTTCCGTATTAATTTCTCCTTTTAATTTTTCTGGTTTACTCCAATTTTCCCCCTCAAGTTTACTTACATATATATCACCTCTATCGGTTTTGTTTTGTTTGTATATAAATAATGTTTGTCCATCTACCGACAAGGCAATACTGGCATCATGACCAACCGTATTAATATTATCTCCAATACTCTCTGGATCCAACCAATCATCTCCCAATTTGTAGGATATCATAATATCTTCATAATAGTGTCCGTCAGGATCCGGCTTACCATCAGGCCCCAATAGCCCACCTTTACTCCGTTCTCCTCTATAAGTGTATATAAGCATAGACTCATCCGGTGTAATTACAGGGACATATTCCGAGTGTTTTGTGTTAATTGGAGTACCAATGTTTTTAATCTCCACTTTCAAACTATCCTGAAGAAAAACTTTAGCATTTTCGCAATAAATAATATTTTGTCTAGCAAGAGCCTTTTGATCATCTGATACATTTGGTGCAGCAATATATTCTTGATAAACAGCAACCGCTTCATCAAACTTATTATTTACCGCAAATGCTCTTCCCAGATAAAAATTCACTTCATTAAATTCTGCATTATTCGCTTTTACTTCTAATAAAGTCTTTAAGGCCTCTTCTTTTTTAGTTTTAAAATAGGAATAACAAATTCCTATCATTAATTTATAATAAGGGTCTTCTGGCTTATTTTTGGACAACTTTTCAAATAATTTTAAAGCTTTGGGAATATTTCTAGTCTCTCCTCCTTCCTCATCATAATAAAACTCAGCTTTTTCGAGTATATTCTTTTCTTCTTTTGAGGAAAGTTTCTCTTGAGAATATCCGGAACTAACAACTAAAATTGTTAACAATAAGGTAACAGCATGCTTTTTTATAACCATTTTAAAATCAGATTTATACATTAAATCGAAGCTAAAATATAGGAAATATGTCGCCCCTCTTATCAACATTAATTACACTTATTAACTTAGTTATTAACATCAATTGTGATTTCAGTAACCTATATTTGCCAGAATTTTGTTTAAGAACAAGGGATGGAGTATAATTTTTTAGAACTGAAGAACGGCATCAGAATTATTCATAAACCTGTAAAAAGTGAGGTTGCGCATTGTGGCTTTACCATTAAAACCGGCTCTAGAGATGAAAAATTGGCTGAAAATGGAATTACCCATTTTATTGAACACGCTATTTTTAAAGGGACGAAAAAGCGGAAAGGATATCATATCTTAAATCGTATTGATAACGTTGGTGGAGAAATAAATGCTTTTACCACCAAAGAAAAAACGAGTATTTACGCTTCCTTTACAAAACCCCATTTTGAAAGAGCCATTGAATTGCTTACTGATATTCTTTTTAATTCCACCTATCCTGAGGCTGAGTTAAAAAAAGAAAAAGATGTAATTATTGATGAGATCAATTCTTATTTAGATAGTCCTTATGAACAAATTTATGACGACTTTGAAGATCTCGTTTTTAAAGACCATCCACTTGGGAGAAACATACTTGGAACAATTGATAGTGTTAAAAAAATTGATAGAAAAAAAATACTAAGCTTCATTAAAGAAAATTACCATACTGATCAAATTGTATTTAGTGTGGTTGGAGATTTTTCTTTCAAAAAAATTGAAAAACTTTGCAAAAAATATTTCGCTCAAATTCCAGAAAAAACAAACGACAAAAGTAGAGTGCAGTTTAAAGGTTACCAGTCGGTAAAAAAAGAATTAAAAAAGGATGTTTATCAAACGCATTATATAATTGGTAATGTGGCTTATGGTGCTCACCATAAAAATAAAAAAGGCTTGATTTTATTAAACAATATTTTAGGTGGGCCTGCTATGAATAGTCGATTAAATATGGGGATTCGAGAAAAATATGGATTTACTTATAACATAGAATCATCTTATACCGTGTTTTCTGATATTGGGTTGTTCTACATCTACTTTGGAACTGATCAAAAATACATTGATAAAAGTATAAAATTGGTTCATCGGGAGTTAAAAATATTGAGGGACAAGAAAATTTCACCTTCTCAATTACAAAAAGCAAAACAACAAATAATTGGACAAATTGCACTTTCAGAAGAAAACAATTGTAATATTATGTTGGGAATGGGAAAAAACATACTGCTCTATAATAAAGTAGATAGTCTAACAGAAACCTATAATAAAATTAACAGCATAACAGAAAATGAGCTACAAGAAATTGCCAATGAGATTTTTAATGAAAAACAATTGAGTAGTTTGATTTTTTCACCAAAATAATGACCATGGATTTTTTACCGGAAGAAATAGAGAAATACATTCTAAAAAATACTGAAAAAGAACCTTCTATTTTAGCAGAATTGAATCATGAAACATGGGAAAAAATATTGATTCCTAGGATGTTATCAGGACACCTGCAAGGCAGAGTTCTAAGTATGCTATCACATATGATTCAACCTAAAACTGTATTAGAAATTGGAACTTATACTGGTTATTCTGCGATATGTATAGCTGAAGGATTACAAAAAGGAGGTATAATTCATACCATAGACATTAATGAGGAATTAGAAGCTATGGTAAATAACTACATCGAAAAATCAAATTTAAAAGACACGATTATAAATCACATTGGAAATGCTATGGATATTATTCCAGACCTATCCGAAACTTTTGATTTGGTTTTTATTGATGCTGATAAAACCAACTATTCTAATTATTTTGATCTAGTTATTGATAAAGTAAAACCTGGGGGTTACATTATTGCTGACAATGTACTTTGGAGCGGAAAAGTAGTTGAACCGACAGCAACACAAGATGATAACACACTAGCTTTGATCGCTTATTCGAAGAAAGTAAATACCGATGATAGAGTACAAAATGTACTATTCCCCATAAGGGATGGTTTGATGATAGCTAGGAAAAAATAACTATATTTAACCTTATGAAAGGTTCGTTAAACGTGCTTCGGTTATTAGCCTTATTAGAAGGACTTTCTTTTCTTGTTCTTTTAGGAATTGCTATGCCCTTAAAGTATTATTACGACAGACCAAACGCTGTTAAAATTGTTGGTATGACGCATGGTATTTTATTTATACTCTACGTTACTAATTTGCTTATCGTACACATGAAGCGCAAGTGGAATTTTGGAAGAACGACAGGAGCGTTTATTGCAGCATTAATTCCATTTGGAACTTTTTATGCGGATAAAAAATGGTTTAGAAATTAAATGAAGAAATCATTCATCATATTTATTTTATTGGTTGTTTCTGTTACTACATTTTCTCAAATCGGTCAAAATGTAAATTTAATTTACCAGTGGCATGATACTTCATTAACTGTCAATTTTAGAGATGCTAGGTATAGTGATGTTTGGGGTTTTGTTCAAGGCGGAAAAGAATATGCAGTTATTGGTTCTACTTTCGGAACCCATGTTTTTGATGTAACTAGTCCAGCAAGTACTTATCAAGCTGATTCTGCTGGAGGTGCGTTCCAAGGCTTTGGAGTAAACCATAGAGATTTTAAGGATTACAACGGTTATTTGTATGGCGTTTGCGATGAAGGAGCAAGTACTTTACAAATTTTCAATTTAAGTTTTTTACCGGATTCTATTTCAAAAGTGTATGATTCAGATACCTTATTTATTAGAGCCCATACCATATTTATTGACACTACTTCCGGACGTTTATATGTGTGTGGCCCAAACGGTGGAAATGCCATGAGTATTTATTCATTAGCTAACCCAACATCACCCCAATTATTAGCGCACTATAATGGTGTGCCTTATGTACATGATGTTTATGTTAGAAATGATACCGCCTATATGAATTGTGGGAGTGGTCTTTTTATAGCAGATTTTCAAACCCCGAGTGTACCTACCCCTTTAGGCTCTCTTACCAGCTATCCGGACCAGGGTTACAACCATAGTGGCTGGCTAAATGAAGCAGGTAATACTTATGTTTTTTGTGACGAAACTTATGGAAAAAAAGTAAAAGTTTGTGATGTCAGCAATTTTGGCAACATTCAAATTCAATCGTCTTTTACATCCGGAGTTAGTGATAGTTCTGTTGCACATAATCCGTTTGTTAAAGGTGATTATGTGTATGTAGCTTATTACAATGATGGACTCCAAATATTTAACATTGCAGACCCTTTTACCCCTGTAAGAACTGGGTATTACGATACCTTCCCTTCAGCCCAAGATGATGATTTTAGAGGAGCTTGGGGCGTTTATCCTTACCTACCTTCAGGTACTGTTTTAGTAAGTGATAGAAATACAGG
>JBFIEB010000028.1:0-15510 GCA_041603555.1 Vicingaceae bacterium | reverse complement strand
GGGACTGAATTTTCCGTTTTTCTGCTTCAAAATCAAGAAAAGAATATTTGTTAGACATCTCAACCATTAATTGAATTTGGTTCGCAATAAATTTCTGATGTTCATCACTTTCGTAATTAAATGAACGATGAGTTGTGGCGGTTTTAATTTTTTGAATTTCTGTATTTAAATTTTGAGTTTCTGTATCAAAATAACATTCTGTAAATTTTTCCCAAACATAATCTACTGCTATATATGTTGGGTGTACCATATCTTCTTTATAAAAACGGTAGTCTCTTAATTCATCAATTATGATTTCATAAGCAGGAAAATAATGGCAATTGTCATGCTGCTTTACCAAATTATTAATAGCTAAATGTAAAGTAGATTTACTCAAATTATTTTCATGCACACCATCTTTAATGTGACGAACGGGACTTACCGTAAAAATGATATTAATGTTTTCTAGTTGGTTAATTACATTTTCAAATGCAATTAAAATTTCTTTAACAGAAAGTAATCTTTTTTTGAATTCATTATTTGGAATCTTATGACAGTTGGCGACAATTCCAATTGCTGGATATTCATATACCCATGCTGACCCTAAGCTAATGAAGATTGTTTCACAGCCTTTTAATTGTAGATGAGCGTCTTTTAATGTGTTATTAATTTGTTCTAAACATTCGTGTTTATCAAAAGAAGAGAAACTGCCATGATGATTAAAACTTATCCATTTATCATTGATTTGTCTAAGCTCTTTTTCATTATAAGGTTGGTTATTAACAACCCTGTTTAGTGTGTTTACTATAGAAATAGGATTGTAAATTATTCCGCTTGGGTTAATAGTTGCACTAAATTTATTGTAGAGTAATTTTTCTCCAATGCTTTGTGTGAAACAGGAACCAATTAGTAGAATTGGTTGCTGATGGAATAGTCTAACATTGCTTTTAGGAATGGCAATGGGAGTTGTAAATTGCATAGAAACCATATTACTTTCTAAAAATCCAATATTGAGGATTAAGTTTAGTCATTCCTTTCCATATTTCGATATGCACCTGAGTTTTTGCTTTTCCTAGCTCATTTACTAAAACACCAAGGTCTTGTTTAATAGAAACCTTATCTCCTTTATTTACAAAAACTTCACTCATATAAGAATAAACACTTAAGTACTCTCCATGACGAATCATTACTACTTTCCCTTCCCCAGGAATAATAGCAACAGAACTTACAACCCCATTAAAAATTGCCCTAGCATTAGCTCCTTTGGTAGTACTGATATCAATTCCATTATTATTTATAATAATGCCTTCTAAAACTGGATGGGGATGTTTTCCAAACTGAGCTGTAATAACACCTTGTATCACTGGCCAAGGCAATTTTCCTTTATTAGAAGCGAAAGAATTCGAAAGCTCTAATGCTTCGGGAGTCATAGGAAATCCTTTGGAATTAGTTCCTGCTTTTTTGGCTGCTTCTCGAGCTTTCCTTATTTCTTCTTCAATAATTCTTTGAATGGCTTTTTGTAATTTTTGCGCAGCAGCTTGCTTTTTCTTAAGAGAGCTTTTTAACCCTTGTTCTTTTCCTTGTAATTTTTGAACGATTGTTTCCTGTTCTGCTTTTTCTATTGCTAAGTTTTGCTTTTCTTGTTCTTCTAAGGAAACTAATACTGTTTTTTCCTGATTAACACGTTGTAACTCATTAATTTTCAATTTTAGGGTGTTTTGAGTAGTAACAATTTCTACTGCTTGCGTTTTTCTGTATGCTGAATATTGTTGGATATATTTTAATCGTTTGTAAGCCTGATTTACATCTTTAGAGGCAAAAACAAACATTAATTTATCATAAGAACTTCGATGTTTAAATGCGTAGTATATGATTTTTGAATACTCCGCTTTCAACTCTATAAGTTCCTTTTCTAAATCAGTTATTTCGAGAATGCTGTTGCTAATTTCTTTATTAATTAACTTCATTTCGGAGTTCATAGCAGCTATTAAATCTGATCGAGAATTAATTTTACTTTTGAGTTTTAGCAATTCATCTAAAGTAAGATCCTTATTCTTTCTAGTTTCTTTAAGAAGTTTATTAGTAAGATTTATTTCGTTCTGAAGTTTTTTCTTTTTTTGTTCGAGTTCTTTTTTTGTTTGAGCAAAAGAAGGTGATACTAATACAAATAGCAATAACAGATATAATATGTAAGTAATATTACTTTTTAACCTGCACATATTTGGATGGGATATTGAAAGGGAAAGTTAGTGTTTTTCCCTCAGAAAATTTACTATACTTTATTTCAACTGTACTTGAAGTTTTTGACTTAAGAATAAAATGTAAATTATAAGGGATTAATTGCGTATTCATTTCTCTATAATCAGAATAGACTCCTTTTAATGTTTGTGAAGATTCAGGACTAGAAAGTAATAATTCATTGATCCTAAAAGTAAGAGGATCTAACCAGAGAACTTGAGCTTGCTTTTTAAATTTTTCTTTTTCTTTTTGCACCTCTTTTTTAACTTTTCTTTTTTTCTCGGTACTAATGAAGTATAGATCTTTTTTTCGATCTACCGAAGACCTTATTCTGTCATTCATTTCAAAATCTAGACTATTTCCTAATAATAAAGCTTCGAGCATTTGATAGTCAAAGTCTGCACCAAACAAATGATTGATGTAGTCAAAATCTCCAATAAAAAATTCAGAGTTGGACCTATTCATTAATTTTACAGTATCTTTTGTGATTAGCACTCTAGCTACTTCAATACCCAAAAGAGGAGTAATAGAAATCCAAATAGCACTATCCTTTTTTATTCTGAGGTGAGTTTTAAAAGAAGTCTTTTTTTCATCTTCGAAAGAAACAGAGGCTTTAGCAGATATTGTGTTAAATGTAAATTCATTTTCTAGTAATTTTTTAACCAAAAATTTAGAGGATCGAGGCTTTACCTTAATTTTTACATTTTCCTTTTCCTGAATTTTACAAGAAAATAAAAAAATTCCAAAAATAATTACATAAGAGAGCCAATATACCGGCCTAGTATTATTCATAAAGTTTTTTATCGGCTATTTTTTTGTCTAGAAATTCTGTTGTTTCACCATCATTAATCTCTTTGGCTTTATTCCAAAATTCTAACGCTTTTTTTATGTTATTTAGCTTGGCATAAGTGTCCCCTAAATGCTCTAGAATAACAGAATTGTTTTTTCCACCATTTACCATTGCTTTTTCCAACCAATCTTTGGCTTGGACAAATTTACCTTGTTTATACAATATCCATGCATAGGTGTCTTGATAATTTGCTTGGTCAGGCTCTAATTCATTACATAAAGCTGAAAGTTCTTCGGCCCTATCTAATTTATCTTCTCTTAATGATAAATAATAACCATAGTTGTTTAGAACATAGATGTTTTTAGGTTCAATTTTTAAAGCATCTTCATAAGCTTTATCAGATTCTTCATATTTCTTTAATCCATTATAACTATCTCCCAAATTAGCGTAAAATTGAGCTAATAATGGGGAGTTGTCAATCGCCATCACCAAATCCTTTCCAATGATTAGATATTCTATTGCTTCATTGAATTCCTTTTTTTGTAAATTAGTTGTTCCATAAAAGAAGTAAAAGATAGGCTGATTAGGAAACAATTCAAGAGCAGTTTTACTATCTCTTAAAATACCTTCATTATCCTGAAGTTCTGATTCAATAAATATTAGTTGATTCCATATCGCAAATTTGGAATTATCATACTTTATTGCTTCACGGTAATTATCCCTAGCACCCTCTAATTTTTTATCTCTGTATAAAAAATCTGCATAAATAGTATAAGCTTTAGCGTCTTTAGGATGTGTGTTAATCAATATTTTATTTAGTTCGAAAGCCTCCTTTTTTAATTTGTTGTCATTTTCTGTGGCTGAATAATATGAAATTAATATTTTAACTTTTGTATCAACATCCAAATCAGAGCTAGCAAATGCTTTCTTAAGAGATTCGGATGCTTTTTCATCTTCATTTTTACTCTTGTAATAATCATACAACGAAAGATGTGCATAAGGATTTTGAGGGTTTTTTTCCAGAATTTCTTGATATACCTTAAAAGCTTTATCCACTAGCTCATTCGCTAAATATAAATCAGCGAGTAGTACTTGATATTTTAAGTCATCCGGATATTCATTAATTAATTGCTGAATTTCATTAGCAGCACCATCAACATCTCCTAACTTGATGTATATTTTTTCTTTTTGAACCGATATTTCTTCGGTAATTCCCATTTTTTTTTCGATGATATTAAAAGAGGCAATAGACTCTTTATATTTTTTAGAGTAGAGCTGTATTCCAGCCAAATCAAAATAGAGATCAACATCTCCTCCATTTTTTTCTATAAGTATTTCATATTGTTTTATTGCTCCATCAGAATTTCCTGCTCTTTGAAGGGAGTGAGCATATAAAACTCGATACCAATAATTATCAGGATCCAGTTTCACTGCTTTTTCAGCATATTCCAAGGCTAAACCTTTTTCTTGAGAACTTTCAAAAAGATGAGCTAATTCATAGTATGGAGCAGCTTCTTTTGGGGCAATTTGGATACATTGTAAGAACAAGTTAGCTGCTATCTGATAATTACTGAGAATACGCTCTTTATTAGCGTTATGGAATAAAAACTTGAATTTAATTTGTTCTTCTTCTTCAAGATCTACAAAATCCTTATTATTAATTTTATTTTTTTGAGAAAAAGAGGACGAAGTTTCTTTTGATGGAGAACAACCAACAAAAAAAGCAATTAAAACAGCTAATATGTAGAATCTTAAATTCATTTTTTAATTACTCGAACTCGTTATAATCTCCAACACTTAATTCTCGTTCTTCTTCTTTCATCTTAATATTACCAGTAATTCTGACATGGTTACCAACCATTGAGTTTTTAAAATTTATAGAGTTTATTAAAGTGTTTGTCTGAACAATAGAATTAGAAATTACAGAATTTTTAATTACTGTATTTTCTCCAATTGAAACATGAGGACCAATTGTTGAGTTTTCTATTTCTACATTTTTACCAATAAAACATGGATCAATAATTGTAGAATTCTCAGTTTTTAATGAATTATCCACAATATCCTCATCTTTTATAAACTCTAAAACTCGTTGATTAGTATATACGGTAGCTTTATAGTTGCCACAATCTAACCATTCGTTTACTTTTCTAGGAGCAAATTTTGTGCCTTTCTTTTTCATGTTTTCTAAGGCATCGGTTAATTGAAATTCTCCTTTGTCTGTGATATTATTATCAATCAAATATTGTAATTCGTCTTTCAAGTAAAGAGCATCTTTAAAATAGTAAATACCAATGATGGCAAGATCTGAAACAAACTCAGTGGGTTTTTCTACAAATTCAGTAATAATATTTTCGTCATTTAATTTAACAACACCAAAAGCACTCGGGTCATCTATTTGGCTAACCCAGATGATGCCTTCAGCATTAGAGTCTAATGTGAAATCAGCTCTAAATAACGTATCTGCAAATGCTACTACAACATTTCCCTCTAAACTATCTTTTGCACACAATATAGCATGAGCTGTTCCAAGTGCTTCCTCCTGATAATAGATACTTCCCTTTGCACCTAGCCATTCGGCAATAGCTATCAAATCTTTTTCTACCTGATCACCAAAATCCCCTATAATGAAAGCTATTTCATCAACAGTTTCACCACAAACCTTGGTAATGTCTTCCACTAATCGTTGAACAATTGGTTTACCAGCTACTGGTAAAAGTGGTTTTGGAATTGTTAATGTGTGAGGTCTTAAACGAGATCCTCTACCTGCCATTGGCACTATAATTTTCATAAACTTATTTTTTTCCTGTACTTCCAAACCCACCAGCACCTCTATCTGTTTCTGATAGATTTTCGACTAATTTCCATTCTGCTTGCTCATGTTTTGCGATAACCATTTGAGCAACTCTTTCTCCATTTTCAACAATAAAATCTTCGTTAGAAAGATTAACCAAGATAACTCCAATTTCCCCTCTATAATCAGCATCAATAGTTCCTGGAGTATTTAAAACAGTTACTCCATGTTTGTAAGCTAAACCACTTCTTGGTCTAACTTGTGCTTCATAACCTACAGGTAACTCAATAAATAACCCTGTTTTAATTAGCGATCTTTCTAATGGTTTCAACGTAATAGAATCGATTATATTCGCTCTTAAATCAACCCCAGCAGAAGCTTCTGTACCATAATGTGGCAAAGGATGGTTAGACTTATTTACTATTTTAATTTCCATGCTTAAATTCATATAACTTCCAGCCGACTAAATTACCACTTTTTTTGGTCTTTCTAAGAAGTAAACTACAGCTAAAAAGCCTATAATTATAACTCCGTGTATTCCATATTTTACCAATCCTTCTGGAAGGGATAAGTATATGGTAAAAAAGTATAATCCAAAAGTTAACCCTAAGTACGAGAATATTTTTAGCAGATTATATTTTATTGGGTAATGTTTTCTGCTCAAAATAAAAGATAAAAACATCATAGAAGCATAACAAATTAGGGTTGCCCATGCAGAACCCATATAACCATGGGTTGGTATCCAAATAAAGTTTAATAAAATGGTTATGATTGCACCAAAAATTCCAATATATGCAGCAAACTTAGTTTTACCACTTAATTTATACCAAATAGATTGATTGTAATAGATTCCTAATGCAATATTTGCAAATAGTAGAATAGGAACCACTTTTAGGCCAACCCAATAAGCTTCATTTGGGATAAAATATTTGATAATATCTATGAATAGCATTACCCCTAAAAATATGGTTGAGCAGACAATCACAAAATAAGTCATCACATTAGCATAGGTTTGATTCGCATTATCTTCTTTTTCTTGGGCAAAGAAAAATGGTTCAGCTGCGTAGCGGAATGCTTGGATAAACAAAGTGATAATAATAGAAATTTTGTAGCAAGCTCCATAAATTCCAATTTGTGACATTGTATATTTTAGTTCATGTGATTTGAGTAACAAGCCTTTCAACATAATTCTATCTATAGTTTCATTTACGATTCCAGATAACCCAAAAATTAGAAGAGGAAGCCCATAAATAAACATTTTTTTTAGTAATGAAATTTCAAATCCGTATCGAGCCTTAAGCATTTCTGGAGCTAATAATAAAAATTTAACACAGCTAGCAATTAAATTAGAGATGAATACATATCCTACACCAATTTCTGGGTTGTAGCACATTTCAATTATCCAGTTGATTTCCCCAGATTTATACATTGGTAAACAATAGGCCAAGAAGAATAAGTTTAAACCAATATTGACCAATATATTTGCAAAATTAATGATGGCAAATTTTACTGCTTTATTATCTGCTCTCAATTTTGCTAAGGGAATAGATGAAATAGCATCTAATCCAACAATAACTGCAAACCAAGTCACAAATTCTGGATTATTCGGGTATGTTAACCAATTGGCTATCGATTGATCAAACAAAAAAGCTGTTGAAATAAAGATAAAAGAGGTAGCAAATAAGGAATATATAACCGTGGTATAAACTTTTTTTGGCTCATGTTCCTTTAGAGTAGAAAACCTGAAAAAAGCAGTTTCCATTCCATAGGTAAGAAAAATAACAAGGAAAGCAACATAGGCGTACATTTCAGTAATAATACCATATTGGTCGGGCGTAAACTTAAGGGTATATAGAGGAACTAAAAACCAATTAAGCAGCCTACCAACTATGCTGGTAATGCCATAAATTGCAGTTTGTCCGGCTAATTTTTTTAGTGGGTTCGACAAAAAAAGTTGTTTAGTTATTTACCCTGAAATTCTGCTTTTCTTTTTTCAATAAACGCAGTTGTTCCTTCTTTAAAATCTTCTGTTCCGAAACATCTACCAAACTCTTCAATCTCAGTTTCAAAACCGTTTATACCATCAATATAACCAGCATTTATGGCTCTTATTGCACTAGCAATAGCTACTGGAGAATTTTTAACAATTTTTAACGCGATACTCATAGATGTTTCAAGTAACTCTTCTTGAGATGTAATATGATTTACTAATCCATAACTTAGGGCCTCATCTGCAGAAATCATTTTGGCAGTCATTATCATTTCCATCGCTCTACCTTTACCAACTAAATGAGCCAAACGCTGAGTGCCTCCATACCCTGGAATTACACCTAATGTAACTTCTGGTAATCCTAATTTTGCATTATCAGATGCTATCCTAAAATGACAACTCATAGCTAATTCTAATCCTCCGCCTAATGCAAAGCCATTTACCGCTCCAATAACTGGGGTACTCAAATTATCGACCAAATCGAATAATGATTTATGTCCTGAGGCACTGAGTTCTTTTCCTTGTGCAACATCAAACTGATAAAATTCTTTGATGTCGGCACCAGCAACAAATGCTTTTTCTCCAGAACCAGTTATAATAATGGCTTTAATATTATTATTTGTTTCTAAGGATTTAAAAGCATTGCTTAATTCAGCAATTGTTTCTGAATTCAATGCGTTTAATTGATTTGGTCTGTTGATTGTTAAAACTGCAATATTGTTGTCGGTTTCAACTAAGATGTTATTGTAATCCATTAGTTAGTTTTTAATTGCTAAACAAATATAGTTGATAGAAAGATTTTGAATAAATTATTAGGTAATAGTTCTAAACTTTTGCTGTTGAAAACTAAAAGATTAAATATCAGCCCTGAGTGTAAAAATAAAATTTCTACCTGCTGCACTAACTCCAGATGTAAAGGGACGATAATGAACATCAAGCATATTTTCTAAAGCTGCTTGGATAGAGAATGATTTACTTAATTTCATTTCAGCACGGATATTGAACGTTTGCCATGCAGGAGTCCCATTTATTGTTGCCTTATCTTCGTTATCTTCGCCAAAAGGAGAATATTCAGAAATCCATTTCCATCCTTGATATTTTACATACAGCGCAATTGTTAATGGATCCGAATAAACAATAAGATCGGTTCGCCCATAAAAAGGAGGGATATGGGCTAAAGGAACACCTAAAGTGTTGTTTTTACCAATGGTATAATTAAAAGAACTTGTGATACTAAATTCTTTGTTTAATCTTGCCAAGATATTAAAAGAAGAACCATAAACAACAGCTTCATTAGCGTTAGTGTTTGTTTGGATTTGTAATAAATCTCCATCATAATTCAAGGAGTCTAATCCATTTAATGAATAAAAATTTCTAACAATAGCATCTTGTAATATGGTGTAAAATCCTACTATATTAATAACTAGAGCACTATCTCCGTAAGATTTGCTAATTCCTAATTCTCCGTTATAGGCATATTCTGGTTTTAACTGATCATTAGGGACCATCACATAATCATTTTTAGCAAATACTTTTCCTACATCATCAACATTTGGACTTCGATATGCCGTAGAAACAGCTAACTGAATATTCCATTTTTTATTTGGATGAAAAACGAACCCAGCATTTCCAGTTAACGCTCCGTTACTATTATTGATTTCTGAAAAAGGAAGTTTAACAAAAGTTGTATCTGTAAATGAAGCATTAAGAATCGAATAGCTATATCGAGTCCCTAAACTATAAGTTGCTTTTTTTGAAAATTTATTTTTAAAAGTAAGGTAGGCACCTCCACTTGTTAAAGTGCTACCATTATCAGGATAGCGGGTTGAGGCAGGTAAATTTTCTGAAGTGATAATGTTTTCAGAAAAAGCAGAAGATAAAACATTATTATGAATGGTCTCAATACCATAATACCAGCGGGATTTGTTTTTGATGATTTTTACAAAATCGATATTTATACCATACACATTAACATCTTCTTCTCGAGTTATTCTAAGATCATCACCAAACCTTCTAGTAATTCTATCCTCATCAATTTTTTGATAATGACCTAATATCTCTAACTTACTAAACAACTTGCTATCCGATTTTATTTTGGCTGATAATGATGTTAACAACCTGTTTTGTGGGCCATAATACCATTCTGCCCATTTCAACTCATCAATCGCACTAACCTCAGTTAACTGATCATATCTAGGGATATCAGAAGAAGTAGAGTATTGTGTATTTAAAGTTAGTAAGAAATTTTTTGAAACCTTATAACTTATTTTTTCTAGAAAATCTGTTTGCTTATAGCCTGTACCAATTTGTTTATAAACATCTTCTTTTCTAATGGTGGTGTCTTTATCATTTACTCTATCAACTTGATATTTTATAATACCAAATTCTGGATAATCTTCATCAGCTAATTTTCCCATAGATAAATCTTCAAACTCACTAAAAGTGACACTTGTTACTGAAGCAATTTTTTTAGCTCCAAGATTAAAATCAAGATGAACCGTTTTTTCTTGGTTAGCAGTTGAATACCTAGCGTAAGCATCGGCCCCATAATTGTTGATGGTATCTTTCTCCCCTCTAAATTCTGGCATTTTAGTTTCATAATGAACGACACCACCAATAGCATCACTACCATAAATAACGGAATTTGGACCATAAATAATACTCGTTTTATCAATAATAGAATTATCGATTGTAATCGCATTTTGTAAATGACCACTTCTATAAATGGCGTTGTTCATTCTTACTCCATCCACAACCAATACAACTCTATTTGCTTCAAAACCTCTTATTATTGGGCTTCCACCACCCATTTGACTTTTTTGTATAAAGACTCCACCGCTTAATTCCAACATTTCTGCTGCTGTTTGAGGGTTATTAAACTGGATAGTTTTCGAATTGATATGGTCAATTTTTGAACTTACTTCTAGTGCTTTATGCTTTTCTTGTTCTCCAATTATTTCTATTAGTGGGATGGAGATAACTTTTTCTGTTAATGAAATGACATTACCAATATTCAATTTTGAAATAACAAAAGTGGCATAACCCTGGTGAGTGAAAATTAGTGTGTCTCTTTTAGAAAAACGAGAAATATCTATAAATCCAGCACTATCAGAAATGGCAGTAATAGATTGACTTTTATTGTAAACAAAAACTTCACTAACCCCGTTTTTACTTTCTTTGTTTTGAATTTGAATTTTTTGTGCAAAAATGGTAAAAGAGAAAATAAAAAGAATTAGGAAACTGAAAGCTTTCATTGTGGTGTTTAGGTAATTATTATTTTGGAAATACATTAGTTTAGAACTTCTTCCAATATATCTATAGATTTTAAGTTATCGAAATTACTTAAATGTAAATTATAATAATCTAAAAATGTATTTAAAAGGAGCTTTCGTTGTTCTGAGTTTACAGTTAGGCTTTCTAAGTCATCAAAATTTATACCAAAAACCTTACGAAAAACATTTGAAATAGGTGGAGAAATAAATGCTTGATGTTGAGGAGGATGTCTAATAAAACAACCTTCTTGTAAGTCGAAAAAACAATTTGTGGAAACATTAAAATTATTAGCCTGAGGCTGAAAACCGAGATGTTTGCATAAATGTGCTAAAAAAATCAAATGAAAATTAACGTAATTATCGATTTTTAAATCTAATATTTGAATGCTGTTATGTAAGAATTCAAATAATTTAATATTGGGCTCTTCTTCTTTTATTGATTTATACAGTAATTCTGCAATAAAAAAAGCAATCGAAGATTTATTAATATTAAATGGAATAGAAATAAAAGGGGTTTCCAATTGGATGCTTTTAACTTGTTGTAATCCTTTTTTTTCTTTATAAAATGCATTGATTTCAACAAGAGATAGGGGTTGAAGATAAACAGCTTTATTCTTAGATTTTTTATTTCTTACACTATTTAATATAAATGATTGTAATCCAAATTTTTCTGTATAAATTTTTGCTATAACACTTTTTTCGGCGTATTTAAAATGATGAATAACAATGCCTTTTGTCGTATAAAGCATTAGTTAATAAAGAGAATTTTTGCAGCGGCTTTTAAATTCCCATCAGGACTACCATTGAAAACCATGTAAACACCAGTCTGAACTTTGTTTCCATTAAAATCTTTACCATCCCATACGGCTTGTCCACCCAAAGATGTTGTTTGATAAACAATATTTCCACTAATATCGGTTATTCTAACATCTGTATCTTTAACTAACCCCCTAATAGCTATAGTACCATTAAACCCTGGTTTAACAGGGTTGGGGTATACAAAAACATTGTTAAAATCGCTATCAGCATCAGTTGCCGTGCCTTTATAAGAAATTAATCCCTTTGCAGTTCCAAAATAAACTTCACCTGTTTTAGGGTTAATGGTTATATCAAATATATTATTAGAAAATAGAGGGCTATTATCTATAGTAAAATGCTCAATTTGCTCGGTTCCATCTTCACTTAATAAATATACACCGGAATTTTGAGTTCCTACCCATTTTCTATTAGCACCATCTACAGCAATCACAGTTGCTACTTCGGTTTCTAATAATACTTGAGTTTGACCATCTTGCTGAATATAAATTTGTTCAGCTTTTATATTTTCATCAAAGACATTAGAAGGATTATAAAAAACTGAAATACCTTGATCAGTCCCTATCCATATTTCTCCATCTAAATCTTCTACTATGGATTGAATACGGCCACCAGAAAAATTATTATTAAGCACTGACCTGTCATCATTAGTGTTGTCAAGAGTGCCGTTATCATCAAACACTAAAATTCTATTTTTAACTATTGATAATATCCATTTGTAATTATTTTGATCTATCAATAAATTATGATATTCTTCACCAGGTTCCGTTTTTCCGGGGAAATCATAGCTATACCAATTGTTGTTAATCGTTTTTACAGCTAAAATATTTTTAGCAAAAGAACTAACAGCCCATAGATTATTATCAGCATCAAACTCTAAAGCACCAATAGCAGTGACATTAACCCCACTAATAACGCTATCTAATACCGAGTTATAAACTGTATAAATATTAGTTACCGCTCCATTGTTATATTCAAAAAGGCCATCTTTCCATGAGCCTACATACACATTATTTTTATTGCCGGGATTTATGGCAACGGAAACCATATCCCGAGCATTCATTCCTTGAGAGTTTAACATCGTATTGCTAAAATTGCCCCACGTTCCGTTTGAGCTGTGGTTAATAAGTTTTTCTTGTAAGCCAATTCCATAACCACCGGAGACTAGCCATAATTCATCTTCAAAAAAATCCATATTAAATACATTAGGACTAGATGGACCATTAGGCACAATGATTTCACCTAACACCAAATTATCAATGGTCTTAATAAGACCATTATTTTTGTCAGCCACCCAATAATAATTATCCTCTTTCATTATACATTCGAGAGGAGTTATTGAAAATTGATTATTAAAAGAGTAGATAGCTTGAAAAAAGTTTAATGAATCGTCATAAACAGTAAATAAATTTTCGCTAACGGATATAAGGTGATTATTAGAAACGCTTAAGTCATGAATGTTTTGTCCTACGGCATTTGCTGGAAATTTTTGCCAAATACCAGAATCATTATAATAAAGAGTATCGGCTTCATAAGCTGCATCATCATAACTAACAAATAGGCGATTGGCAAAACTTACAATATTACTGTACTTTAATGTTCCTAAAGTAGCAATTGAAGACCAAACATTGTAATCAATTAAATTAGGGTTGTTTTTATCAGCAAAATAAACCCCTTGATCTGTAGCAGCATAAATATTGGTATCATCCATAGTTACAGAGTTGGTAACAATATAATTTCCAAGAGGTCCAAATAAATAAGTATCAACAATTTCCAACTCATCCGTATCCAATACAACAATACCAAAACCGGTAGAAAGGTAGGCTAGTTTACCTTTTAGATAAATGTGATTAATGCTTTTACTACCAACTACATTACTATTCTTTATAAAAGATAGGTTACTAATATTCTTGTTCTCATCAATTATATCAAGGTTCCCATTAAGATAGGCAATGATTACTCTTTTATTATAATCATTAAATTTAATTTTGCTAATACCTATATCAGATAATCCGTTTACCAAGCTTAAACGATCTATCGTCTTGTTCTCTTCATTATATGTAAAAATGGCAGAATTGGTGGCGCAATAAACTATTTTATCACCATAGGTAACAGAAACAGCATCAGAATATGGTAAATGATCACGCCAATCCCCTATAGGAATTTCTTGTGCAAAATATACCTTGGACGCAGCTAATAAAAGCAGTATAATAATTAATCTATTCAACATAAATTTGTGCTAGTGTTTAACTAAATACCTAGCGTTATATTGTGTAAAAATATGATATATTTACGAAAAATTAATGGCCCCGTAGTTCAACTGAATAGAATATCAGATTTCGGCTCTGAGGGTTGCAGGTTTGAATCCTGCCGGGGTCACTTCATTTTATAGCTAAAAATGTTAAAATGTTGCATTATTATACCATGTTACAATGAGCATAGCCGAATTTTGGCAGATGACTTCATAACATTTTTAAATAACCATAGTGATTTCTCTTTTGTATTTGTTGATGATGGGAGCGATGACGATACTTCTTCTGTATTAGAAAAATTAAGCAACCAACATGATAGAATTTCTTGTTATCGATTAGATCAAAATAAAGGCAAAGCTGAAGCCGTAAGGTATGGTATTAATCAAAGTATTCAAAAAAATGAATTTGAGTATTATGGTTTTATAGATGCCGACTTGGCAATACCTTTAGAAGAGTTAGAGCGATTACGTATTGTTTTGATTAAAAATGATACTATTGAGTTTGTCTATTCTTCAAAAAACACCAAACTGAATAGTGAATTGGAAATGAAATTTAAACGATTATTTGTAGGAAGAGTCCTTTCTAAAATGGTTGAATGGAGTTTAAAAATTAATATTTACGATACACAATGTGGATGCAAAATGATGACGAAACAAATTGCAAAAATTGCTTTCAAAGATCAATTTATAAGTTCTTGGCTTTTTGATATTGAAATATTTTGGAGACTAATTAATGCGTTTGACAGGAATTACATTGCTAAAAAAACCAAAGAAATTCCATTACAAAAATTATTTAATAGAGGAAGTTCAAAAGTGAGAATAACGGACTTAATAAAGCTTCCATTAGAGTTTTTAAGGATTCACCGATTTTATAAAAATAGTGCTTACAAAAATTAAAAATAACATAGGCTCATTTTTCAGTAGAAATAAATATCCACTTATATTAGTCTGCCTTATATTGCTATGCTTATGGCCTTTAAGTTTTTTTGTTTTTGTTCCTAAATGGGATAATATTAATGGGTATTTGCCTTACAGATATTTTATAAGTGATTATTTATGGAACGGGCATTTACCCTTATGGAACCCTTTTCAAAGATTAGGTTATCCAGGGTATTCTGATTTACAAAGTGGTTGTTGGAACCCCATTACATGGATTATTATGTTATTTGGTAAGTACACCATTGGTTCTTTAATGGTTGAATTATTATCTTACTACCTTATTGCTGGTTTAGGCATGTATAAATTAGGCAACTATTTTTACAATAATCCTAAAACAAGTTTTATTATAGCATTGTGTTATGCGCTATCAGGATTTATGGTTGGGTCGTCACAATTAATGGTTTTTCTTGTAGGAGTTGCTTGGTTACCATGGCTTATTTATGC
>JBFIEB010000027.1:0-15563 GCA_041603555.1 Vicingaceae bacterium | reverse complement strand
TTACAATGTAATTGCTGAAATGAATGGAAAAGATGAGAAGATAATTACTTGGGGTGGACATCTAGATTCTTGGGATGTTGGTGATGGTGCACATGATGATGGTGCTGGTATTGTACATAGTATTGAAGCCATGAGAATATTAAAGAAGCTAGGCTACCAACCCAATCATAAACTAAGGTGTGTGTTGTTTATGAATGAAGAGAATGGAAACATGGGAGGTAAAAGTTATGCCAAAATTGCCTCAGAGAAAAAAGAAGAACACATTTGCGCTATTGAAAGCGATAGAGGCGGTTTTTTACCAACTGGATTTGATGTAAATGGTACCGATGAGCAATTAAGGCTAGTTCAAGAATTTAAACCCTTGCTGTCGGATTTTGAATTATTCAGGTTTAAAAAAGGTTTTGGGGGAGTAGATATAGGTCCTTTAAAAGAGTATTACCCTGATATGATTCAGTTAGGAATGGCTATTAATTCTCAAATTTATTTTAACTACCACCACTCTCATAACGATGTATTTGAGAATGTAAACAAACGAGAGTTAGAGTTAGGAGCTGCAGGAATGACCACCATGATTTACTTAATGGACAAAACGTTAAAGTAAAGTTAAAGTCACTCTTTAAAAGTTAAATAACCTTAAATTCTGACAAACGGTTTGCCCTGTGTTTATCTAATTTCTATATTTACCCCATAGTTAAATAAATTTGGCAGCAGTACTCAACATAAACGGAATATCTAAAAGCTACGGAAAAGTTAGAGCGCTTAACAACCTTACCCTAGAAATTAATCAAGGTGAGGTATTTGGAATACTTGGTCCTAATGGAAGTGGTAAAACCACTACGCTGGGAATTATTTTAGATGTATTGAATGCTGATGCTGGTAGCTTTTCATGGAATGGACAAACACCAAGTAAATACGATAGAAAGAACATTGGTTCGTTACTAGAAACACCAAATTTCTATCCTTATTTAACCGCTCGACAAAACCTTTCTATTGTCTGTAAGATTAAACAAGTTAATGAAAGTGAAATTGACAGGGTACTGAGTATTGTTGACTTAGTAAACAGAGCCAACTCAAAATTTAAAACATTTTCCTTGGGAATGAAACAACGACTTGCCATTGCTTCGGCCCTACTTGGTAATCCAGAAATCTTGGTATTGGATGAGCCAACCAACGGACTCGACCCTCAAGGAATTGCAGAAATAAGAACCATCATATTAGATTTAGCCAAGGAGGGAAAAACCATTATTATGGCGAGCCATATCTTGGATGAAGTAGAAAAAACCTGTACGCATGTTGCTGTATTAAAGTTAGGTAACCTACTCACCTATGGCCCTATTCAGTCAGTTTTAAATAATCAAGAACAAGTTTATGTAGCTTCTGATGATTTAGATATCTTAAGCCTAACATTAGGGCAAATAGATGGTGTGAGTAACATTAAAAAGTCTGGAAATAAAGTTTCGGTAATGTTAGCAGAGGGTAAGGACAGTGCCTATTTAAACAAAGCCTTGTTTGATAAAGGAATTGTCGCTTCTGAAATAGGTGTCCAAAAATCAGATTTAGAAGCTAACTTTTTGGAATTAATAAAGTAGATGATAGATTTATTAAAAATAGAATACAAAAAAATAATTCCATTCAAAACCTTCTGGGTGATATTTGGGTTGTTTTTTCTATTTACTCCTATCGTATTTTATGGTGCTGGTCAAATTAAAATTGATGGATTTCCTATTGATTTTGCTAGTATGTATAAATTCCCAAATGTATGGAATAATGTAACTTACATAGGCAGCTGGTTTAACTTGTTAATAGGTATGCTACTGGTTATTTTAGTCTGTAATGAGTTTTCATTTAAGACATTTAGACAACATGTAATTGATGGACAAAGTAAAGCTGATTTTATCATGTCTAAAATCATATTAATGACTTCCTTTGCACTAATATGCACAGTTTACCTATTTGTGTTGGGTGCTCTATTTGGTTCTATTTCTGGTGGCGGTGGCTCATTTTTATCGGACATTAAATACTTATTGATTTATTTTATTCAATCATTGGGTTATATGTCTGTTGGATTAATCATCGCAGTATTAATCCGTTCTTCAGCAATGTCTATCATTACTTTTATTTGCTCTATTTTGGCTGAAAGCATTATCAGAGCTTTAGTTCCTGATTTTATTGACCAATATTTTCCTATGAAAATCATTTCAAACCTTACCCCTTTCCCTACTCCTGATGGAATGTTAGTTGCTGAAATGAGAAATGCTGTTATTCCTGATGCGATGAGTTTAAACACTACCTTAATTGTCGCAGTAGTTTATGTATTTGTGTTCTGGGGTATTTCTTACTTTATGCTAACCAAAAAGGATATTAAATAGATTCTCTAATTTATTTTATGGTAACTATTCAGAAAGCCAAAGAATCTGATTTTCAAAAAATTGTTGATATGGGAAGGCAATCATTTCTAGAAGCCCATCCTAATTGTGCACCCAAAGACGTAGTAGATGAATATCTGAATCAAAAGTTTAATGCTGAATTGGTAAAAGAAGAATTAGAAGATGAACGAAATATATTTCATATTATTTGCTACAATAATCAAACTGCTGGATACTCTAAAATAATATTCAATCACAGCCATTCAAACATCAAAAATAAACAAGTAACTAAATTAGAAAGATTATACTTATTGAAAGATTTTTATGGTCTGAATTTAGGTACCGAACTTTTTGAGTTTAATAAAGAATTGTCTCAAAAGAATGCACAAAGAGGAATGTGGTTATTTGTTTGGGTGAAAAACCTAAGAGCTATTAATTTTTATAAGAAAGTAGGATTTAAGGTTATAGGTAGTCATGATTTTAAACTTTCAGCAACTTATTCTAATCCAAACCACCAAATGTTTTTGGAATACTAGATTAGTGAACAGATTTGTAACCCTCTTTTGACAACTTTAAAATAATCGCTTTTCCATCTGCTTGTCTAAATTTAGTGGGAATACTTTTCATTTCCATATCCTCATTAAAAGAAAACACCTGAAAATGTAAATGAGGCCCTGAAGACCATCCAGTGTTTCCGCTCAATGCAATAATTTCTCCCGCATTTACCTTGTCTCCTATTTTAACTTTACTGCCACTCTTTTTAATGTGGAAGTAATTCGCCATACTTCCATCTTCGTGATAAATGGTGATGTAATTGCCATAATTTTGGAATTTAATTGTTTTCCCGTTTTTATTAGAGTCGTCTTTTACAAAAATTACCACTCCCTCTCTGGCAGCACAAATGGGAGTTCCTTCATCCATAGTAAAATCGATTGCGTGAGTTTTTCCTTTCATATAATGGGAGAATTTACCTCCATAAGCCTGACCAATGGGATACTGTTCCCCATCTTGATAAGGAATGGTATAAACATACTTATTATCATGCTCTCCTTTAAAAACATCTCCGTGACAAAATTTGGTTACATAACCCAAACCACTCTCTTTATAAGGATCTTTAATAGTTAAAGTAAACAGTTTATATGCTTTAACACCGGCTGGAATAACTCCTCTAAAAGGTAAATCAACATCTGCTTCCATGTTTTTAAGCGTATTAAACTCAATCAAAACAGATTCATCACATGGATATTTATTGGTAGCATAAACAACAGCAGAACCATCTTCTTCGTTCCTAACATTATAAACTTCAAATGGTTCATTAGAGTCTTGAGCAAAGGTTGGTAGTGTTAAAACAATAATTGACAATAAAACAAAAATATTTTTCATAGTGTAAATTTAATAAATCGATTGATTCAAAAACCGTGCAAATTTTATAATCAACCATTCAAAGGCTGAAATCGTATTAGTAAAGAAGATATTATTAATATACTGCGTCATGAAAAGATCAAACTATACTCCTCAGCGTTTTTGTTTTGTTAGTAACACTTCTCATAGCTATTTAATAGAATATGTTAACTTATTTGAAGGTGATGTAATCAAAGAATTTTCTTTTAAAAATTTAAACCTAACTGAATTAAAATCTTATGCTCCCAGTATTATTGTAATAGACCAATATTTTGTCGATAAAGACTATAACTCAATTATCAATTCTATTAAAATAAACTTTAAACGAGCTAAAATTTATTTTCTTTCCCCTGAGTTTGCTAATCTTAATGGCGATGTACAATCTTCAAATAACAAAAATCATTTTTATTCTAACTTTAATGAAGATATCCTAAATCAAATTAATTCTACAAGAGGAAATGATAAGAGAAGTAACTTTCTGGAGGCTGGTTAATAAAAAGGGTCTCGCAAAACGAGACCCTTATCGAATATAATTTTGTCAATTAATTCTTACATAAAAACCACCACAAGGCTACATATTTAGCTTCTTCCTTTGCTCCTTTAATAGCACTAGTAACATCACTCATTTTCGCAATGGATGAACCACTTGAATTACGAATGGTACTTCCATCAATTTTTAACACAGAACTCCCACTTGAATTACGAATGGTTTTCCCATCACTATCCACTTTTCCAACTGATGAACCACTAGAATTACGAATCGTCTTTCCATCGCTATCTATTTTTCCAATAGATGAACCGCTTGAATTTCTTAATGTTTTACCATCGCTATCCATTTTGCACTGTGCCATACCAATAGAAGTCATTGCAACAAAAGCAGCGGCAGTAAATAAAATTTTAATTGCTTTCATATAAATTGATTTTTTAAGATTTGAAAATTAAATGTACTCATTTATTACAAATCTGTTCAATTCTTTCTGCTAATTCAAAATCTTTTAATGTTATACCACCTGCACTGTGAGTACTCAGTTTAATGTTAAGTTTATTGTATGAGTTGTACCAATCCGGATGGTGATTTAACTCTTCTGCAACTTCCCCAATTTTAACCATAGTTGAAATGGCTTCTTTAAAATCTTTAAAAACAAAATTCTTAACAATTCTGTTGTCTTCTAATGACCAGCCTTTTAGCATTGTAAGGTTATAATCAATTTCATTATCAGTTAATCTTTCCATTTTTACCTTTTTTTATTGCTTCATAAATTACTTGCTGAATATTAGTTCTGATATTCATCTTTAATAGCTTTTTGTTATCAGCATCAGGATAAACCCTGTTCGATAAAAATATATAAACAATACCTTTATCCGGATCAGTCCAAGCCATTGTTCCGGTAAATCCGGTGTGTCCAAAACTATTTTGCGAAATGCTGTCACAAGTCGGACCACCAAACCCCTGCAAAAATGGTTTATCAAAACCGGCTGCTCTTCTGTTCTCATTTTCCTGATAACAAAACTGACGTTCCGAAAATTCATTTAAAGTTGCATCATTGATATAACGAACTCCACCATAAGTTCCTCCGTTCATATACATTTGCATCAGTTTTGCCAAATCATTAGCATTTGAAAAAACTCCGGCATGCCCACCAACCCCGCCTAACATTGCTGATCCGGGATCATGAACATCTCCATGTATCACTTGTTTTCTAAATACAACATCATTTTCTGTTGGAGGAATTCTATCTAAACTAAATCTTTCTCTAGGTAAATAACCTGTAGTGGTCATTCCCATTTTCATATATTGTTTTGCTACATAATTTTGCATAGATTCTCCGGACTGTTTTTCAATTATTTTTTTCATAAAATAATAACCTAAATCACTATACCTGTATTCTTTCTTTTTGATGGGGCCTTTTAAAATTCGTTTGTAAATAATGGATGGATAATCCCTGTAAATGTAAATTCCATCTGCTACTCTATAAGGGTAATAAATTGAAGAATCCTTGCAATAAATTACAGGATCTAACTCTTTATTTCTTATTGTTTTAATGTAAAACGGAACCCATGCCTGTAACCCGGATTGATGTGCCAGAATCTCACGTAAGTTTAAATTGAAATATTCCGATGAATCAGGAATCATGGTACTTAAATAACTTCCTAGGGTTGAATCTAAACTAAACTTATGCTGATCTTGTAACTGCATAAGCCCTAATAATGAGGCTGAAATTTTAGTGATGGAAGCTAGGTCATAAATATCAGAATTTATAACCGCTCTCTTTTTATTATAAGTATGATAACCAAATGATTTATTATAAATTACTTTTCCATCTTTTGCAATCAATACCTGACAACCAGGGTAAGCTTCTTCATTAATCCCACTTAAAGCAATGGAATCAATACTGTATAAATCTTTAAGATGAATACCCACTTCTTCAGGCATGGTATATTTAAATCGACCACTGGGTTTTACATCCAAACCACTTCCTTCTTTAAACTTATTGGAAACGCTCACAGGAAGTTTACCATTTGCTCCTATCCCCCCAAAAATTAATTGTGCTGCCGCCTCTTTTGAATAAGTGCTATTTTGATAAGCCATTATTAGCCCAGCTGTTTTTTCTACTGCTGAAAAATCAATCAAACTATAAGGGTTAGCAAAGACTACTAAAATTACTTTAGTCTTTTTAGATAGACCATAAAGAAAAGGTGAAACACCTTTGCCAATCGAATAACTTTTCCAAGGGTTCTTGTCTGATTTATGAATAGAAACAACAACAGTGTTGTATGTCCCTAATGTATCAATAATGGCATTATAATTTTTCTTGCCAGGCATGTTCGTTTCATTGAAATGGTCAACTTGATGGTATAATGACAAGCCGTGTTGGAATTCGTTAATTCCACCTTCCCCTATGGAGATAGAAGCCATTCTTAAAGTATCTAATTCCTTCAAAGGAATTAAATTATCTTCGTTTTTGAGAACTGTCAATGCAGATTCTGAAAGTTGTCTGTTTAACAATTCATATTCTCTTTTATTTAAATCATTATAAAGGTTCTTAATTTCTACAATTTTGTATTTATCTAATCCTTCCCATTGCTTTGCTCTTAATATTTTCAAACATCTTTTATCAATTTCTTCTCTTGTAATTTCTCCATTTTCAATTGCTTTATTTATTTCAGCTATTGCAGTAGGAACATCTTCTGAAAACAATAAAACATCATTTCCAGCTAATAAAGCTTTAATATCTACGATGCCTGGTTCAAATAAAGAACTAACTCCTTTCATATTTAAAGCATCAGTAAATATTAATCCTTTAAAGCCCAATGTATCTTGTAATAGACCTGTAACTACTTCTTTAGATAAAGTAGTAGCTGTATTTTCTTGAGAATAAGCAGGGATATTTAAATGTGCTACCATCATACTTGCTAATCCATTTTCTATTAATCTTTTAAAAGGAAACAACTCAACTGAATCCATCCTAGCTTTATTGTGGTTAATTGTTGGTAGAGATTTATGAGA
Source organism: Vicingaceae bacterium (assembly GCA_041603555.1). GTDB lineage: Bacteria > Bacteroidota > Bacteroidia > Flavobacteriales_E > Vicingaceae. Next base: position 8,288 of record JBFIEB010000027.1, on the reverse strand, counting down.
ATCTTTATCGGTATCACCATGCCCAGGAAAATGTTTAGCATTCGCCATTATATTAACCGATTGCATTCCTTTCATATAGGCGATACCTTTGTTGGCTACATTCTCTCTATTCTCTCCAAAAGAGCGCGCATTGATAATTGGGTTTTTAGGATTAACATTTACATCAACAACTGGAGCAAAATTTACGTGTATACCTAATCGTTTACATTGCTCTCCAATATCAACTCCCATTTCATAAATTAACTGCTCATTCTGAATGGCTCCCAAAGTCATTTGCCAAGGATATTTAACGGTACTATCCAATCTCATGGCAAGCCCCCACTCTCCATCAATAGAAACCATTAATGGAATTTTGGATAATTTCTGATAACTATTAATTAGTTCAGCCTGTCTTAATGGTCCGCCTTGCATAAAAATTAAACCACCAATCTTACTATTAGAAATTAATTCTTGTATCTTTTTTATATGTGATGAATCTTTATTGGAATATGCCGCAACCATAAATAGTTGTCCAATTCTTTCATCGGGAGTTAAGGTATTAAAAATAGAATCAGCCCAATAGGTTGGACCTTCTAAAAACGGAGGAGCATTCTCATTAACTGTTACAACATCATTGGGTAAAGGCTTCATAAAGGCACTTGAGATGATAAGTACTAAAATGAATCCAATGCCTATTATTTTTTCTACCCTCATTTTATCTGTCTAAAAATTAAAATTACCCTTATTTGAAGCTTAATAAATTACACCTGAGACGTATTATTAACAATCGTTTTTTTATATCCAAAATGTTCAAAACAAGTTATTAAAGTTTTCAACAAACGCCTTTATTTGTTTTTGAATTGAACTATTTTTGAACCTTGAAAGTTTAATAAAAACCAATTATAACCACAAAATAAATGCCAGCAATCATTGAATTAGAAAAAATAGCAACTCAAATCAGAAGAGATATTGTAAGAATGGTAAACGCAGTTAGTTCCGGGCACCCCGGAGGTTCTTTAGGCTGTGCAGATTATTTCGTTGCACTCTATTTTGAGATTATGAAGCACAACCCTTCTAACTTTAATATGGACGGAACCAATGAAGATCTTTTTTTCTTATCCAACGGCCATATTTCTCCTGTTTTTTATAGCACATTAGCACGTTCTGGCTATTTCCCAGTTAATGAATTAAACACTTTCAGAAAATTAAATTCTAGGCTTCAGGGGCATCCAACAACTCATGAAGGGTTACCAGGAATTAGAATCGCCAGCGGGTCTTTGGGTCAAGGGTTGTCTGTTGCAATTGGAGCAGCTCAAACAAAAAAATTAAATGGGGATGACGGCATAATATATTCGCTTCATGGTGATGGTGAAATTCAAGAGGGTCAGATATGGGAAGCCGCCATGTATGCTACTCACAATAAAATTGATAACATTATTTCTACCATCGATTACAACCACAAACAAATAGATGGAGACATTAGTGATGTACTTGATTTGGGAGACATTCATGCAAAATGGCAAGCTTTTGGATGGGATGTGATGGATATGAATGGAAATAACATGCAAGAAGTGATAAATACATTAAATGAAGCTAAAACACACTTAGGAAAGGGAAACCCCGTTATGATAATAATGAAAACGGAAATGGGACAAGGTGTTGACTATATGATGGGGACTCACAAATGGCATGGAAATGCTCCAAATGATGAACAACTAGCTGATGCATTAGTTCAGCTGGAAGAGACTTTAGGAGATTACTAAAATCATTACATAACAATCTTATATTTTGAAGTTATTGAATCATATAAAATTCTTTAAATCTACACTTGTATTGATAAGTATTTTAATTGGATTTAATTCTTACGCTCAAATTCAACAAAAAACCAGAATACTTTTTGTATTGGATGCTTCCCAAAGTATGCTCGGAAAATGGGACCAAGAGCAAAAAATGAAAGTTGCTACTAGTTTAATGAGTAATTTAATGGATAGCCTAAAGTCTGTTGATAATTTAGAAGTAGCATTAAGAGTTTACGGTCATCAATATTCGGTTGCTGCAGGAAATAGAAGCTGTGAGGATACTGAATTAGAAGTTCCCTTCGGTTCTTATAATTATGATAAAATCAAAACTAAACTAAGCAGCTTATACCCACAAGGCACTACACCAATAGCATACTCTCTAGAACAAACCAAAAATGATTTTCCAGCATGTACAAATTGCAGAAATATTATCATATTAATTACTGATGGTATAGAAGAGTGTGAGGGAGATCCTTGTGCTGTAGCTTTAGCACTTCAAAAAAATGGTGTAACCCTAAAACCTTTCGTCATTGGAATGGGATTAGATTTAGAAACCATCGAAGCTTTTAGGTGTGTTGGTACATTTTACGAAACTAAAGATGAGGAATCATTTAAAAACATATTAAATGTTGTTATTTCTCAAGCAATGAATAATACAACTGTTCAAGTTAATTTATTAGATGCATCTGGTTCTCCAACTGAAACTGATGTAAATATGACTTTTTATGACAGTCATTCTAAAACTATAAAGTATAATTTCATTCACACGATTAACCATAGAGGAAACCCCGATACCATTCCTCTTGACCCAGTTTTAAAGTATGATTTAACTGTTCATACCCTCCCAGAAATTAGAATGGATAGCATCATAATAAAACCTGGCATTCATAACATTGTCGCTTTAGATGCTCCTCAGGGTTATTTAAAATTAAAAATGAATGGTTTAAATGAATATGAAGAACTTAAATGTATTGTTAGGCAATCAGGAAAAATGAAGACACTTTATGTTCAAAATTTTGAAGAAGTCACTAAATATATAACAGGAAATTATGATCTTGAAATTTTAACACTCCCAAGAATGTATGTCAATAATGTAAATATTAAACAAAGCCATACTACTAAAGTGTTTATCCCTGAGCCAGGAATTGCTACACTTTATCTTCCTAGCAAAGGGGTAACAAGTATTTTTCTTGAAAACGAAAATAAGTTAGAATGGATATATAATATGTCGCCCTATAACGACAGAGAAACTATAGTCTTACAACCTGGAAATTATAGAGTAATTTATCGAGGAGTTAATTTAAAGCAAGTAATATATACACAAGAAAAGAAATTTATAGTAAAATCAGGTTCTTCAACTCAAGTCAAATTTTAACTAAACATTACAAACTATGCCGGAAGTTTCACCTAATATAGAAATAGATAAAAAAATGAAAGAATACACTTATACCGAAAAAAAAGACACTCGCTCTGGTTTTGGAGATGGTTTAACTGAACTAGGAAGAGAAAATAAAGATGTCGTAGCGCTTTGCGCTGATCTTACAGGTTCATTAAAAATGAACGAATTCGAAAATGAAAATCCTAATCGATTTTTTCAAATTGGTATAGCTGAAGCCAATATGATTGGTATAGCAGCAGGAATGACAATAGGTGGAAAAATTCCTTTTACAGGCACTTTCGCAAACTTCTCTACAGGTAGAGTGTACGACCAAATAAGACAATCAGTGGCTTATTCTGGAAAGAATGTAAAAATATGTGCCTCTCATGCAGGTTTAACTTTAGGTGAGGATGGCGCTACTCATCAAATATTAGAAGATATTGGGTTGATGAAAATGTTGCCTGGTATGACAGTTATTAATCCTTGCGACTATAATCAAACCAAAGCTGCAACCAAGGCAATCGCTTATCATAAAGGACCCGTTTACTTACGTTTTGGTAGACCAGCTGTTCCAGTATTTATGAATGAGCCTTTTGAAATAGGAAAAGCCATTCAACTGCAGCTAGGGACAGATGTAAGTATTTTTGCTACTGGGCATCTAGTATGGGAGGCGTTAGAAGCCTTTAAAACATTACATGATAAAGGAATTAGTGCTGAAATAATAAATATTCACACCATTAAACCTTTAGATGAAAAAGCAGTCTTAGATTCAGTTAATAAAACATGCTGTGCAGTTACAGCAGAAGAGCATATGATTAATGGCGGGTTAGGTGATAGTATTGCCCAGGTAATAGGAAGAAATAACCCAATGCCAATTGAATATGTTGGAGTTAATGATACGTTTGGTGAAAGTGGAACACCAAACCAATTAATGGAAAAATATGGTTTAAATGCCAATGCCATTGTTAAAGCTGCAGAAAAAGCTATTGGCCGCAAGGGGTAATTAACCAAACCCTACAAGATAGAAAAGTCCACTAGCTTAATGTTAGTGGACTTTTTAATTAATAAATGGAACATTATTCTGACGATAAACTATTAATTATGTTTCGAGAAGAAAATTCTCGAAACTACGCTTATGATCTTATTGTTAGAAAATATCAAAAAAGGCTTTACTGGCATATTAGAAGAATCGTTATCGTGCACGAGGATGCAGATGATGTAGTTCAAAACACATTAGTAAAAGCATGGAAAGGATTACACAAATTCAAAGAAGAAGCAAAACTTTACACTTGGTTGTATCGGATTGCGACCAATGAATCCATTACTTTTTTAAATAAAAAAAGAAAACGATTCTTTATTTCTGTAACTGATGTTGAACATGAATTATCAGAATCGTTAGAAAGTGATGAGAATTATAGTGGAGATGAAATACAATTAAAATTGCAAAAAGCGATTTTAAGCTTACCAGAAAAACAGCGAATCGTTTTTAACATGAAATACTACGATGAAATGAAATATGATGAAATGGCTGAAGTTTTAAAAACTTCAGTTGGTGCATTAAAAGCTTCCTATCATCATGCAGTTAAAAAAATAGAAAACTTTGTGAAAGAGGATTAAACCTTTACTTAAAATTTAAGTCTTACGTACAGATGAAAAACAAAAATAATATAATAGAAAGTTTAGAAAAAGAAGCTCCTTTTTTAGCAAAAATTGAAAAAAAGAATCATTTTTCTACGCCAAAAGATTATTTTGAAGTATTACCTCAAATAATATCATCTAAAAATCTGAATTATAATAGTTTAAATATTTCACTTGACAAATTGTCATACCGTATTTTTCTACCTTTTGCTTCGGTAGTAACACTTCTTTTTGTTGTTTTTAACTGGAATACTAATACAACAGAAAAAGAGCTTACCCATGAGCAATTAAGTGAGTTAATTATCAACGATAATTACCTTGAAATTGAGGATTATTTAATTTACGAAACTTATGCTGAGATAATCGAAAAAGAAGAAATCGAAACAATGGAAGATGAATACATTAATTATTTAGTAGAAAACAATATCGATATCAATTTAATTATAGAAGAATTATAAACGTAAAAATCAAACATTATGAAAATTATAAAATATATTTTTCCTTTAACTCTTACCCTAGTTTTAACTACCTTGGTATTTGGGCAACCTGAAAAAGGCAAGCACCCTAATAAAGAAAAAATTAAAACCATGAAAATTGGTTATATAACTAACAAACTCAGCCTAACCAGTGAAGAAGCACAACAATTTTGGCCCATTTACAATGAATTTGAAAGTAAAATGGATGAGTTGCGTGAACAACGTAGAGCTGAACACAAAAAACCAAAAGATAATTTAGAGCTAAGTGATGCTGAAGTAGAAAAAATGGTTGATAACCATATTATTATGGAACAAAAAGAGTTAGACATTAAAAAGGCTTACCATGTGAAGTTTAAAGAAGTATTACCCATTAAAAAAGTAGCTAAACTTTATAGAGCAAATCAGGAATTTAAACGCGACCTCCTTAAGAAGATTAAGAATCACCAGGGTAATGGTCCGAACAAAGGACACCGAGGACCGCCCGAAGGTGGAAGGATGCACTAGAATTTGGTTTATAGTTTAAAAAATCCTTTATCAAAAGATAAGGGATTTTTTTTATATCTAATTTTTTAGTCCTAAATTGGTATGCTCAAAACATGCATTACTAACACTAACTACTATGAAAAGAATTTTACAACTTACTTTAACGTTAACATTACTAGCATTTATAACCCCAAAGACTACAAATGCACAGTTTGCACTAGGTGATATTGCTTTTACCACTTACAATTCTGATGGAACCATGGACGCTTTTTCTTTTGTTTTATTGAGAAATGTTAGTGTAGGAGAGCAAATAGGATTTACAGAAAATGGATGGTTTGCAGCCGGTGATTTTAGACCTGGTGAAAATAGCTTAGTGCTTACCTTTTCAGGAAATTATAATTGTGGATCGCAAATTTTTATCTCTGCTGTTCCTTTTGGAGCACGTGATGAATCTCTCGCCAGCGCAGGAGTTCTTTCAGGTTCTGGTCTTAATTTGGCAGTTGCCGGAGATCAAATTTTTGCTTACGACCCAGCTAATATTCCTAATTCTAATGCGAATCAATCCGGATTTGTTGCAGCAATACAAATGAATGGAACTTGGGATGCTGATGCCACTTCCGCCAATACTTCTGCTAAGCCTTCTGTGTTTACCGATGGTGTAAATTCAATTTCTATTAGCCCGGAAGTAGATAATGCGCAATACAATTGTAGTGTTACTGCAGGTAATCCTTCTACTGTTTTGGCTCCAGCTATCTGGAATTCAGCAAATTGGAATACGGATGACGTTACAGCTTATACTGCGCCAGCACCATGTACAATAACATGTGTAGTACCACCATGTAATAATCCATCAATTCCTTTGTTATCAGTTAGTCCTGCTACTGTTTGTGATGGAGATTCCACTACAATTTTTATTCAAGGAATTTTAAATGATGCCACTCATTGGGCTGTTTATTCTGGTACTTGTGGAGGAACTTTACTCGGAACCACTACTGGTGTCACTATGACCGTTCAAGTAAATACACCTTCTACCAATTATTTTGTTCGAGGTGAAGGAGGTTGTGTAACACCGGGAGCTTGTAGCCCAACTGTTGCCTTTGGTATTCCATTGGATGATCCTACGTTTGCTTATCCTGCTTCTACTTTCTGTACCACCGATCCACTTCAAACACCTACAACTGTTTTACCGGGCGGAAATTTCACTTCTTCTCCTGCCGGATTGAATATAACAGCCAGTTTGGGATTAATTAATCCTGCTTTAAGTACTCCAAACACTTATACGGTATATTATACTACAGCAGGTCCTTGTCCGGCAACAGATTCGACTACCATTATTATTTCACTCTGTACCGGGCTAGACAATAACACCGTTATTAATGACTTTATCATTTATCCTAATCCTACTAAAGGAGTGTTTACTGTCAATGTAAAAGGTGTTGATAATAACACAACTCTTTCTATATTGGATGTTTTAGGGAAACAAGTGGTTCATCAAGCCATTACTTCAAGCACTACCTCCATTAACCTATCGGGATATAACAAGGGCGTTTACTTTGTTAAGATCCAAAGCGATAAAGGCAATGTGATCAAGAAAGTAGTGATCGAGTAATTAAAATAAAAGATAAAGATAAAACCCAACTCATGGAGTTGGGTTTTTTTGTTGCTTGACTTTCTCCTAAAAATAGACTAACTTCGTTCCTGTCTGCCGGCAGGCAGGTATCGTCCGCTAAATGCAATTGAAACAACACTTAGGTAAATCAATAAACGAACTATCCTTCTCCCCCACCATTGTCTTCATAAATTTTATCTTCATCTTTCTTTTTCTTTTGGTTTAAACGGTAAGTAAAACTCACACGCACATAACGTGAGCGCCATTGCCTTTTGCTTTCAGAAACAAAGTTTTCACCATAAGAAATACTACTTCTATTTCTTGAGTTGAATACATCTTTTCCGGTAAATGAAACCGTTCCATTGCCTTTTAGTACATCAAACGAAAAACCAAGGTCTAAAGAATAACGTGCAAAAGTTTCACCTTGTGGCGATTGTTTTGGGGCACTGTAATTAAAAGATGCTTGTAAGTTAGCTTTCTTCTTAATGGTCCATTTTGAGTTTAGGCGAGTTGACCATGCATAAGTATCAACATTGTATTCTACTCCCTCAAACTTACCATCTCGTATCTCTCTAAAAAAGTTAAAGCTACCTCTTATGTTCCACCATTTTTGGAGTTCATAAGAGCCTGAAAATTCCAACCCAAAAGCATCCTTAACTCCTAAATTCTGAGGCATCCTTCTGGTTATGCCTTCTGCATCTGAAATTACTACCCAATCCATATTATCAATAGTATAACGATAATAAACGCTGGATAATAAGGAGAGATTGTTCCATTTTTTTAAGTATCCTAATTCATACGAATCGGTATATTCAGGATTAATATTTGGGTTACCGGATGAATTACTTCTAGCATCTACAAAACTAAAAAATGGTAACAGCCAATAATGATGTGGCCTTCTTATTCTTCTACTGTAACCTAGCTGA
>JBFIEB010000026.1:0-15690 GCA_041603555.1 Vicingaceae bacterium | reverse complement strand
TATAGGATTAAATCCAAAATTTATACTCATCGTCCAAACAACTTCAGTCCCTCCATCCTTATCATTTATTATAAACTCTCCAATGGATTGAACAAATCCAAAATCAATTTTATTTTTGATGTATTCATTCGGCTTTGACTCTAAAATTGTTAATTCTCCAGCACCTACTTCATCCTTTGAACTATTCCATATAAAAGTTGCTCCCTTTCCTTTAGAAGGAACTGAATAAGAAGATTCATCTTCAAATACTAAAGGGTCTTTCATGGCCCATGAAGTCCAGTTTTTCCAGTTTTTTAGATCCTCCAATTGATTAAAAATTTGTTCCTTATCAGCATCAATGAGTATTTTTCTTTCCATATGGAAAGAGGAAGGTAAAAAGATTGAAATAATCAACCCTAGCAGGACAAATAACAGCAGAATTAACGCTATTCGCTTCAAATAATTCATTAGATAGGTTGTTAAATTTTCTTTATAAAAGTATAATTTTTAACAATTAATACAAATAAAGTGAAGCGTTAATTAAGCCTTGACATATCAATAAATATGGGACTTTTATATTTTTTACTATATTGGGCAGCAAATTAAGGCGACAAATGTTAAGATTTAAGGGTAAAATATCAATATTTCTTATTTTTAGTTTATGGTTTCCATCTATCACTATTGCTAATAATAATGATGAAAAAATTAAAAAAGATACAGTAGCAGCCCTTGTTATTGGACCTTCTAATCCACTTTACAAGAATATATCTACTTTTTCTGGCGAAAAGATTATATCCATGATTGACTCTTTGTTGGAACTAGACGATATACCAATGAATGTAATTAAAGAAATCAATGATTATGCTGAAAATAGATTATTGGAGCATGATTTTTATATCTCTTTAACTAATTATTATGAAAACTCAGCAATACCTTCTAATTCAACTTATGGTAAATGGGATACAAGAAATATTTCTCCTTATAGCGAAACTATCTCAAACAATGACAGTTCATTAATTTTAACATTAACCGATACCAAAAACAATTGCAATTTTGTTGCCCCATTACAAAACCCAAAAGTAACATCAAATTTTGGATGGAGAAACGGCCGAAATCATAGTGGTATAGATTTAGATTTACAAGTTTGGGATCCTGTGGTTGCTACATTTGACGGTATGGTTAGAATTGCATTATACCATCCAGGATATGGAAGAGTAATAATTATTCGTCATTATAATGGTTTAGAAACACTTTATGCACATCTACATAGATTTAAAGTGAAGGCTGGTGACATTGTAGAAGCAGGACAAGTAATTGGTTTAGGTGGTAATTCCGGGCAATCTACTGGCAGTCATTTGCATTTTGAAGTAAGGTATAAAGGAAAATCATTAAATCCAAAACACCTTATTTCATTTAAAACAAATAAGCTAATTAGTGATTCTTTACAACTAATTAAACACAAATGGGATTATGCTGCATTGCCATTTGGTGTGAAATACCACACTATAGAAAGTGGTGACTTTATGTATAAAATTGCTAATCGATATGATATTACTGTGAATAAATTATGCGAACTGAACGGAATAAGGAGAAACAAGGTTCTTATTGTGGGAAGAAAACTTAGAATTAAGTAATGTTTAACATCACCAATTATTTTGACCATCCTTCTCGGCCAGGTTTTACTGTTTTTAAATTTCATGAAGAACAAAGAGCCAGATACTTTGAAGACCTTCTTAAAGAACAAAGTATTTGGTACGAATCAACAAAAGATGAAAAAGTTTATCTATTTGGAATAAGAAAAGGGGATTATAGAACTGCCTTAAAAGCAAATTATTTGGTAAGTGGGAAATATAGAAAAAAAACTGTTCCGAACAGAATAGTGAGATGGACTTTTTATTTATTAGTAATAGTTGGATTAACTCTAGCTATAATTGGTATGATTAAAAGTTAAAATCTAAATCCTAAAGTAAAAGTAATGTAATGGTCTTTTAAAGAAGTGTTTGCGACTTCGTTTTGGTCTGCATTTATGAAGGTTTGGCTTTGGTATTTTTTCAACGAATAAGCCATATCAAAATAATAATCGTCATCCTTAATCCCAGTTCCAAAAGAATATATTGAAGCACTATTGTCTACATTAAAACTACCTTTAATCGGATCTCCTTGATATCGGTATCCTGCTCTTATCCTAAATGGATCAAACCTCCACTCAGTTCCAACTCTAAGGTTTTGAGTCATTTGAAAGTTTGTTTTGATATTTTGGTTTTCAACAGAAAAATCTGCTCCATAACTTCCATAAGTATCTTCTTTTAACCTTGCTGTAGAATAATCAACAATCTCATAATCAACATTAATTACACCATGGTTGCCAACTATCACACTTCCACTCGAAACAAATCGGTAGGGGGTAGTTACTAAGTAATTAAAAGACCCAGACGGTGTAGATTCAGAAAAAATTGTACCATCCTTTTTTTGAGCAGTTATAGAAGAATTGTAATCATCAGTTAAAGAGAAAATAGTTGGTGTATGAAAAGCAGTTCCTATTCTAAACCAATCCGTAAGTTTATAAATCATCCCTAACTTAAAATTCACACCAGCTCCTGTTGTATTCACATAATCATGTACCGAAAATGAAGAAAATTCAGTTAACGTGTCACCTGTTTCAGATGTCTCTGTATAGTTTCTATCGTAAACATACCTTACAGTAGGTATACCTACTAACGCCCCTAAGTAAAGTTTATCTGAGTAATTACCACCGAGAGCAAAATAAACTTCTCCTAATCCTCCTCTAGTTTCATAAGAAGTTAACTGTGTTATATTAGTAGAATTAGCAAAAACATGATTATAATGTAAGGAATCATTTATAAGAGGATTGATTAAATACGCCTGATATCCTAAATTTGAAGTAAATGGAAAAGCGCTACTTATATCTTCCTCCAAAATTCCTCCATTAGCATTTAGTTCATTTACGTAACTATTTAAAAGGGATGAGTCCGTTGAACTTTTAATCGAAATACTAGTGTTGTAATTATTTGTTCTATTGTAGCCAATTGCCATACTTATAGATTCCCATCCACCACTTGCATTAAAAGTTCCAACCAAGCCTACATTGCTAAAATGAAAATTTAATTTTCCATCAGAAACAAGATTTCCAGCACTTTTGCTCTCGGAATAATTATAATGAAACCCAGGAGTGAAAGAAAAATCTGAACTTTTATAAACTCCTAAACCTCCTGGATTAATGCTAAGACCAGACATATTAGCACCTAAAGCCCCGAAGGATCCGCCCATAGCATTAAATCTTGCTTCACCATAAAATTCAAGATTAGAATATCTCAATGCATCAAACTCGTTCTGAGCGAATGAAATACCAATCATCATTATAGATGCGAAAGAAAATATTATTACTCGTTTCATTTTTTATTATTTATAAAATTATCTTCTTTTACCTCCTCCACTAGATCGAGATTTACTTCCTCCACTTTTATTGTAACTACCTGATGTCTTACTTCCTGCTCCACTACTTCTATTATAACTTCCTGATGGCCGACTATAACTTGGTCTTGAAGATTTAGGTTTAGAATAAGTAGGTTTTGGTTTACTATAACTAGGCTTGCTATAGCCTGGCTTAGAGTAAGTAGATTTCGGTTTATTGTAACCAGAATCTCTTGGCTTACTATAATTAGGCTTGCTATAGCTATCTCTTTTATAACCAGTATTTGATTTTGAGGTGGTTCGAGGCTTGCTGTAAACATCAGAGCTACTTGAACTTGTCCTAGGTTTAGAGTAAGAATCTACTCTTGACCTAGAATTATATGAATCAGATTTAGTATATGAGTCTCTAGGATTAGCCCCTTTTATACTCGAATTATGTTTAATAGGATTCTTAATCGATGCTTCATATTTATCTCCAAAGGATTTGGATGGTGTTGAACTTGCTGTTAAAGCTTTATTTGATACTCTCCCTCCATATCCTGAATAATTAGATCTTCCTCCTCTCTTTCCATAATAATAACTATTATGGTCGTAGCTGTTATAATAATTATCAGAAGCATAGTATCCACCATAATAACCATGATGATGGTGGTGTCCGTAGTATCCGTTCCAACCATAATATCCTGTTCCGCAATAACCGTAGTTACCCGTCCAGCCCCAACCCCAAGACCATCCTAAAGACCATCCTCCATAATAAGACCATCCAATATTCCACCCACTATAACCTGGATTCCACCAGCCGTAGCTAGTATAAATACTTGTCCCATAATAATATGGATCGTAATCATACCAATAATAATTGGTATAGTAATCATCATAATAACCATACCTTCCTTGGTTTCTTCTAAATCTTTTTATTCTAGATGAATACTCATAATCATAATATTCGTTTTCGAAATCGTAATTATCGCCACTATAATAATTATTGGTTATTTGAACATTTCCATTCTCATCTTCATAATAGGTAGTACTATCGGTAATTCCCATTCTTTCATTATAAGTATTTTCTCTTTCTATTGCCTTAGAATCAATATAATAATCTGTGGCAGTAGAATACTCATCTTCAGAAATTTTTCCCTCATCAGTTTTAGCTGCTCCTTGATTTTTATCCTTCTTTTTAGATGATGGATAAAAATCATCTTGTGCAATTGTAGTTGATAAAAAACTTAATACTGCTATCGAGAGTGTTATTAGCTTAATTGATTTCATAATTTCTCCTCCTTAATTTTCTTTGTCTTATTTAGCTTTAATTTTTGTTAATGAAATGTTAAATACTCATAATCCAAATACTATGCCAAAAGTATTTCGATGATTTAATGCCAACATGTTGCAAGTATAAATAAAGTATTAACCACTACTTCAACTATGACTTCTGCAGCTACCTCACCAAAAAAATTATCCCTTTCTCTTCTTCTTAGTTCTTCTTCATTATACGCTTCATCACCATAATAAATTTCTGAGTGGGTATTTTTGTGCTGTTCTTTGACATTGTATATTTCATTATAATCCCTTTCAGTGAAATACCCATGGACTAATAAGCTGTCTGATTTGAAAGTTTTTTGTTCAACTTTTTCTTTCTCATTTTTGTTATTATAAAAATCATCTTGAGAAAACCCTTGTGTACTAAAAAAACTAATCAATAACAACGGAAGTAAATATATTTTAATAGATTTCATGTTAGGCTTAAATTTAATTAAAATTCACTTAATTTTACTATCTTAATATTTAATAGTCTGTAGATTTTAAGTCACAAAAATCGTACCTAAATAAAAGAAATGGCAAAAAATTTCACATCGAGAGAAAATGATTATTCTCAATGGTATAACGAATTAGTTGTAAAAGCTGATTTAGCAGAGCATTCAGCAGTTAGAGGGTGTATGGTTATTAAGCCTTATGGCTATGCTATTTGGGAAAAAATACAAGCCCAGTTAGATAAAATGTTTAAAGAAACTGGTCACGTAAATGCTTATTTCCCAATTTTTATACCTAAAAGTTTATTTGAAGCGGAAGAAAAAAATGCTGAGGGGTTTGCTAAAGAATGTGCGGTTGTTACTCATTATAGATTAAAAACTGATCCTGAAAACCCAAGTAAACTTATTGTTGACCCTAATGCTAAATTGGAAGAAGAACTTATTGTTCGACCAACTTCAGAGGCCATAATTTGGAATACGTATAAGGGTTGGATTGAATCCTACAGAGATTTACCGATTTTATGTAATCAATGGGCAAATGTAGTTAGATGGGAAATGAGAACTCGTTTATTTTTAAGAACTGCTGAATTTTTATGGCAAGAAGGCCATACAGCTCATGCTACAGAAAAAGAAGCAGTAGAAGAGTCCGAAAAGATGTTAAACGTTTATGCTGAATTTGCAGAAAAGTTCATGGCAATACCAGTTTTGAAGGGAATTAAGACAGAAAGCGAAAGGTTCGCAGGCGCAGTAGAAACTTATTGTATTGAAGCACTAATGCAAGATGGAAAGGCACTACAAGCAGGAACCTCCCACTTTTTGGGTCAAAATTTTGCTAAAGCTTTTGATGTAAAATATGCGACTAAAGAAGGAAAACAAGAATATGTTTGGGCAACTTCATGGGGTGTCTCAACCAGACTAATGGGTGCTTTAATTATGACTCATTCAGATGATGAAGGTTTGGTTCTTCCTCCAAACTTAGCACCAATTCAAGTAGTTATTGTTCCTATTTATAAAGGTGAAGAACAATTGTCCCAAATTTCTGAACAAGTTCTTATAATAAAAGCTGAACTTGAAGCAAAAGGTATTTCCGTAAAATACGATGACAGAGACACCTATAAACCAGGGTTTAAATTTGCACACTACGAGTTCCAAGGAGTTCCTATTCGACTAGCTATTGGACCAAGAGACATGGAAAATGAAACTGTTGAAGTTGCAAGAAGAGATACGAAAGAAAAAGAAGTGCTTCAACAAAAGGACATAGCCAATAAAATTGAACACTTATTGGAAAATATTCAGATGAATTTATATCAAAAAGCGATTGATTTTAGAGAAGAAATGACCCGAAAAGCCGATAAATGGGATGAATTTAAAGACATTATTGAAAATAAATCAGGATTTGTTCTTGCACATTGGGATGGAACAGCAGAAACCGAAGAAAAAATTAAACAAGAGACAAAAGCTACTATTCGCTGTATCCCTTTAGGCAACAAATTAGAGGATGGCAAATGTATTTATTCCGGTAATCCATCCAAACAAAGAGTGATTTTTGCCAAATCCTACTAACCACTGACAACATTATGGGAAACAAAAAAAATCCAAAAGAGCTAATTTTAGAGACCCTAAAAACAAAAGCCAGTTTAAAGCAAATTGTGTTTAAAAAAACAGCTGAAATTTTTCAAAATTTTAGAAATGAAGCTGAAATTTTAGCTGCCGAGCTTAAAGTTGAAATGGAAAAAGTTAATAAGGATGTTGCTATTGATTTTTTTGATAAAGGAGAGAATGAATTTCATATAAAATTCGGGGGAGATATTCTAGTATTTTTTATGCATACCAATGTTTTTGATTTTGATAATAGCCATAGTATTTGGAAGTCTTCTTATGTTAAAGAAGATGAGCTAAGAGTATATTGTGGAATGATAAATATGTATAATTTTTTAGCAGATTCATTTAAATACAATCGTGTTAATGATATTGGTTATTTGGTGGCTAGATTATTCGTAAATAAAGATTTACATTACTTTGTTGAAGGTAAAAGACAACTTGGCTTTTTATACAATGACTTTAATAATGAAGTGATTGATAATAAAAAAATTAGAAAAATTATAGAATCCGCTATTTTATATTCAATGTCTTTTGATTTACTAACACCTCCATATGATTCTATGAAAGAGGTTAGTGTTAATGAAGTTGTTGAAGCTACCAATGCAATGAATATTAAAACAGGCAAAAGACTTGGGTTTAAGTTTCAGGCAGATGATAATAATATCGAGTAATTTCTATATAATATATTTGCTGGAATATTAAAAAATTATACATTTGCACACCTTAAATGAGAGGATAAATTATTTGGCCCGTTCGTCTAGGGGTTAGGACGTCTGGTTTTCATCCAGGAAACAGGGGTTCGATTCCCCTACGGGCTGCAACAAACCTTCTAAAACCCGCTCTATGAGCGGGTTTTATTGTTATTTTCTTTTTCTATTATTCAGCCATTTATCAAGAGGCATTAATAGTAAATTAATAGTGACTATAGTAATGGTTGCAATTAGCGTTTCTAAATAATAACCTGAACCCGCCAAACAACCTACAGCAGAACTACACCAAACAGTAGCCGCAGTTGTTAAACCGTGCACATTAATTCCTTCTCTAAATATAATTCCAACACCTAAAAATCCAATACCTGTAACTATCTGGCCAATTATCCTTGTTACATCTCCATTTTCCTGAGTAAGTTGGATTGACAATAAAACGTAGAGTGATGAACCAATAGCTACCAAAGTATTCGTTCGAAGCCCTGCTGATTTATGGTGCCATTGTCTCTCAAAACCTACAGTAATGCCTGCAACTAATGCAACTGAAATCCGTAAAATGAAATCTAGAGCCGTCATTTTCTTAATAAATTTTTTTCAGTTCTGTTGTATTACTTTTCTCGATTCAATAAGTTAAATAAAGTTTAAGGATTAAGTGTTAAAACTAGTTCAGTTTGCTTTATTATTATAAAACAAATATCACTGAAAGACACTAACAATAGTTACTGCAAACAAGCTAAGTGGATGATTAATTTTGACACGATCAGTAAAAAATCAAATGGTCGTATACAAACGGAATCAACTATAGCTCACCTAACAGGTTTAAATCACTAGATTTTTATTTCAAATTAGATTAATGCGACAGAACCAATAATTATCACCATTGTGTCAATAGGATTTTACAAAGTTGCAGATATATTCTTTTTTTCATTTCACACACTTTTAATCTTATTTAACACTTTTGGCTGGATATTTAAACGGGTTCGTTTTTATAATTTAATAACGCTCTTACTGACTGTATTTTCATGGTTCATTTTAGGAATATGGTACGGTTGGGGCTACTGTTTCTGTACAGATTGGCATTGGGCTGTTCGAGAACAGTTAGGATATATTGATCAAACCAATTCATACATTGATCTGCTTGTCACAAAACTAACTGGCATGAGTTTTTCTAAAATACTTGTCGATACGTTTGCTGTTTCAATATTGGTGTCCAGTTTAATTCTTAGTATTTTGTTTAACGTGCGTGATTATAAAAAAAATAGTTGATAGTAACCAATTTCTTGAAATTTTTCCATATCATATTTCCTTCATTCTGAAAATATCAAGTCCATTAAACCATAAATTTACCTAGATCGCAATGAAAACCCTCAGAAGCAGGAAAGCTCCATATCTCATTCAATTTCAGGTTCTTAGAGACGGGGCTTTCATAAATAATTTCATTGTTCTTATATAAAATAAAGTAAACATCTGGATATTTCTCAAAAGGTGAATCCTTAGAGCGGTAATTATTTCTTGTTACCTGTATAAAAGCATGCCCAACATCATCAACATCTGACTGTCCAAGATAGTCATCGCTTATTAAATCCTTATCATAGAACTTTACAACATACTCCTCCCCTTGTAAAGGTTTTTGAGTTTTTTTATTAATCAAAGTAACATGGAGGTGAACCATTTCTTCCATTCAGCTAAAATTACTTTCTAATAAAAATGATATGAATGATAAAAATCAACATTAACAATAATATATGTTCTTTATTTTGAGTAAAATCTGCTGTATACTTGTTTCTCTTTCTTTGTTTAGAAAATCTCACTTGTTCAAAAAACTGAATTCCGAGGAAACTGGATGAGCTATTTTTTTTCGTGATGAGATGATTTAATTGAAAATTAAAAACTAAATTACCATTGAACAACCCTAAGCCCAAACATCCTCAAAAAACCAAACCTCAAAAGATTTTTCGTCCTAGTCTGTCATGGCTCTACATTATTTTGTTCCTTGGTTTAATGTGGTTTTGGACTTTAGGAGGATCAGGTAGTATGCCTGAAATCACTTGGAAGCAATTTGAGGAAGATATGCTTGCTAATGATGATGTTGAAAAGGTAATTGTGGTGAATAACGAAAAAGTAGAGGTCTTTATTGATCCAGACAGTTTTAGTAAACCTCAATATGAAAACATTCCTAAATCAACTTATTCAAAAAAACCTTCCCTGGGACCTCATTATTATTTTAATATTGGTTCGGTTGATATATTCCATGCAGATATGGAACAAGCCCAGGAGCAATTAGCTAGAGACAAGCGTATACCGGTTACATACAGTAAACGTGAGAACTGGTGGGGCAATATGTTAGCATGGATACTGCCTCTTGGTCTGTTACTGCTTTTCTGGACGTTCATGCTACGGGGTGCTACTTCAAGAATGGATGGATTGGGAAGTAGCATATTTAACTTCGGACAGTCTAAAGCTCGTGTTCTCGAAAAAGGTGAAAAAAGTAAAATTACTTTTGAAGATGTGGCTGGTCTAGAAGAAGCTAAAGAAGAGATATCTGAGTTGGTAAAATTTTTAAAAGCACCAGAAAAGTATAAACGGTTAGGAGCAAAAATACCTAAAGGTGTATTATTGGTAGGACCTCCTGGAACAGGAAAAACGCTTCTGGCTAGAGCTGTATCGGGAGAAGCAGGAGTTCCATTTTTTTCTCTTTCCGGATCCGAGTTCATTGAGATGTTCGTAGGTGTTGGAGCAGCACGGATGAGGGACTTGTTCCAAAAAGCTAAATTAAGAGCCCCCAGTATTATATTCATTGATGAAATCGACACAATTGGTCGGGCAAGAGGAAGGGTACAGCTATATCAAGCAAATGATGAGCGTGAAAGTACCCTGAATCAGTTACTGGCCGAGTTGGATGGTTTTGATACTGATGAAGGCGTTATTGTACTTGCCGCTACAAATCGGGGTGATATTCTTGATTCTGCTCTATTACGTCCAGGAAGGTTTGATAGGCATGTTTATTTAGAATTACCAAATCTCAATGAGCGAAAAGCTATTTTCAAGGTTCATATGAAGCCACTCAAATTGTCAAAGGATGTAGATACTGATATGTTGGCCTCTCAAACACCAGGCTTCTCAGGAGCCGATATAGCCAATATCTGTAATGAAGCAGCACTGATTGCTGCTCGTGGGAAAAAGAATGCAGTGGGCAAGCAAGACTTTATGAATGCCATAGATCGTGTAATTATGGGGCTTGAGAAGAAGAGTAAGGTAATTGCACCAGAGGAAAAAAGACGAATAGCCTACCACGAGGCTGGACATGTTACGGCAAGTTGGTTTCTTGAACATACCCATCCTGTTTTAAAGGTGTCCATCATTCCGAGAGGTCGATCACTAGGGGCTTCTTGGTTTTTACCCGAAGAACATCAGATCATTACTCGCTCACAATTTTTAGATACAATTTCTACAGCACTTGGCGGCAGGGCGGCAGAGGATTTAGTATTTAAGGAAGTATCTTCAAATGCCTTAGATGACCTTGAGAAAGTGACCAAACAAGCTTATACGATGGTTGTGGATTATGGGCTAAGCGATAAAATTCGGAACCTCAGCTATTATGATTCTACTGGTAGGCTGGAACTATCTCCTCAAAAGCCTTACAGCGAAAAAACTGCAGAAACGATAGATACTGAAGTACAGAAAATTGTAGATAATGCTTACAAAAAGACAAAAGATATTCTCAAATCACATCGCAATCAGTTAGATGAGCTGGCTAAAATGTTAATAGAAAAAGAGGTAGTTTATAAGGAAGAAATAGAAACTATTTTTAAGAAGAAAAATGCTTCAAAGAAATCTATCCCCTTTTGATTTAGGATCTTCTGTTCCTTTTTGGTTTTCTTAAAAAAGTGTAATTCTTTTAACGAAAAATATTTCTATAGGTTTTGTCTCATTAATCTGAGTTCAAGATGAAAGAATGGGAATGGAAAATTCTAACTCTTAAGTAGCAATAGATTTGAATGTTTTAAAGTAGGTAGGCTTGGAATCAATTATTTGATTCTCCCGTAAAAATGATATCCTGCCAGAGCCAAAAATATCTGGACACTTTATCCTTTTCTCAAAATATTATGCTATCGTAACCTTAACCGTAACAAAATCATTTTCAGAAAACATCAATATTTACAGAATTGACAATAGGAATTATCAATTTTCTGAACAAAATATTTATAGGAAGTAAAAATTATCGCTAATCACGAGAGTTGGTCTTCCGACATTCAATCAAAGCACCCATTTGTTTTAAACAGAAGTCTGAAAAATCAACATAGCTTTTATCATACCAACCATTTTTATTTATTATTCAATTTCACTAACTATAGCCATTTCTTTTTCTTAAAATAAATCACCATTCCCATAGTGATTAATATCATGACACCCCACGCTATTGGATATCCATATTTATAATGGAGCTCTGGCATGTTATCGAAATTCATTCCATATATACCTGCAATAAAAGTAAGAGGTATAAAAATAGTCGCGATGATAGTTAACACTTTCATAGTGTTGTTCATCCGATTACTTAATTCAGAGATATATAAATCTTTTAATCCAGATACTGTATCCCTTTGCGATTCAATACTATCCATAAGATGAATAATATGATCATATACATCCTTTAAATATTTGATATTTTCTTTCTCAATAAAGTCAGTTTCATCTTTAATAATTGATGAAACTGCTTCTCTTAATGGAGAAATAGATTTCCTTAATTGAATAAGTTGTTTTTTTAGAAGCTGTATTTCCTTTAATGTCTTTTCATTTGGATTATCAATAACCTGCTGTTCAATTCTCTCCACCTTTTCTGAAAAGTGTTCAATGATTATATAATAATTGTCAACCACCGCATCGATTAAAGCATAAAATAAATAATCTGCTTTTTTTTGCCTTATCTTTCCTTTTTTGTTTCTGATTCTATCTCTAATCTGTTCAAAGATATCACCTTGCTGCTCTTGAAATGAAATCAGATAATTTTCTCCTAAAACAAAGCTAATTTGTTCAGATATTATTTTGTTTCCCGATTTATTAATCCCCAACATTTTTAGCGTAAAGAGCATATGATCTTCATAATATTCAATTTTAGGTCGATGCTGAGTATTCAGCACATCCTCTAACAATAAATTGTGTAACCCGAAGTATTTTCCAATACTTTCAATCACATCTATTTTATGTATGCCATCCATATTTAACCACTTCACTTTGCCATCATCAAGGGAAGGCAACATTTTAACCGTATCTATTATTTCATTTTCTTCATACATTTCTTCATTAAAAGAAAATAATGTTAGTTTGATATTTTCAGCTTTCTTCTTTCCAATATGGACAAGAGAACCTGGTAATAATCCCGCTTTTTTTGAATACCTTATGTTGTTATTTTCAGTCATGACTTAACACTTTTAGATTCAATATCTTTCTTATAAACAATCGTTCTATAAGGAAAAGGTATTTCAATTCCCTCTTCATCAAATCGCTTTTTTACGGCTCTATTTATATCGCTATGCACTTGTATTACTTCCAGTGGATTATCTATCCAAACATAGGCTCTCAAATTCACCGAATACTCCCCAAAAGAAATTAACCTAACATTAACTGGAGACAAGTCCTTTTGTTTTTCCAAAACAGTCCTCTTATCTATACATCTTGGATGTTTTAATGCTTCCTCTTGAATAATCTGTGTTGCAAAGTCGACATCACTGTCATAGCTTATTCCAATTTCAATGAACCTACAAATTTCTTTTTCATTTATACTATCATTAATTAAAATTTCAGAACCCATAGTAGAGTTAGGTATAATTATTCTTTTATTCTCAAAATTATTTATAATGGTATGCCGCAATGTAATGTCCTCAACGATTCCATATTCTTGTGAACCAACTTTAATCATATCACCAACTCGAAATGGTTTAGAAATAACAATAAAAATTCCACTAATAATATTAGCAAATGCCTGTTGAGCAGCAAAACCTAAAATAGCCATAAAAATACCAGCACCTGCAAAAAGAGTTATTGCAACACTTCTGAATTGAGGTATGCTATAAACAATAATCGCTATAGCTACTGTCCAAATAATAATGGAAGAAGCATTTCTAAAAAACTTAAACCTTGTCGCATCTATTTTATCTCCTTTTTCAAAAGATTTATTGATAAGCCACTTAATGGTTCTCGAAAGAACTATCGCACCAATTAAAACAATAATGGTTAATAATATTTGATGCCAATCAAACCGATTTAATATCTCTTTTAATTCTCTCATAAGTTTCGTCAAATTTACAACTATATTAAATACAAACTCATTGGATTCAATCACCTATCACCTCTTCCATCATCCTATCTTTTTTAAATGTTAGATGATTTAGAGATAATCACTCCACCAGCTTTTATTAGGTTCTGTTGTATCTGTTAAAGATAAACATAAAAAAGTTTCAGATATTAAAGTGGCTAAGGGATTAAACGATTTTTATGTTGAGCGCTTGGATTCAACAGTTCTTTTTCATTCACATTAATTAATGTACCGTCTCAATTGGAATTACCTTTACCGTTTTCAATTTTAATCTTGCCTCAAGGTGTTTTTTTAATTTATTATTTAGGGATATACGGTCTTTTTTATTCATTTGATTATTCCACTTCACTAGAAAAGTAAAAACTGTATCTGGTTTTGAAATAAAATTACCAGATAACATTTTAGCATAGGAAAAATATTCCATATCTTCATAAATGGCCTGTAGCTCATTTTTCAAATCAATATAATTGATGTCACTAGTTTTATAAGACAATAATTGTTGTTCTAAAAAATAAATCTGTTCGTCTTTGCTCGTTATTAATTCTTCATTTTTCCGGTATAAATCTTCAATAATTCCTGCCCTTACTTCTTGTGAAAGTTTTCCAGCGATAATAGTACTTTCATCCTTTGCTTGATTCACCCTTAGTTTGGTATTTTCAAGTCCATAATTTTGCATTTGTACATTCAGTTCTTTTATCCGATTTTCAGGAATTATTTCTCCAATCAAAAAAACTTCTACAACTGATAAAGAATCGTTATAATTTATTTTTTTGCTAATAATTTCCGTGTTTTCAAAATTTATATATTGTGTAACAAATGACTCTACTTTGCTTTTAAAGAGAGATTCTTGAATGATGTTCCAAAAAATAAAACCACTGGGAACGATTAATATTAATGTAAAAATCATAATCCAACGTTTTACTTGTTTTTCACGAATCTCATCTATAAAACTTGCAAGAGGGAACCGTAAGTAACGAACAACAAGCATCGTTGAAAGACAGATAAAAACTGAGTTTAGTAAGAATAAATAAAATGCTCCTAAAAAAAATTCCAAATTAAATGTTGCCAAACCGTAACCTGCCGTACATAATGGCGGCATCAAAGCAGTAGCAATAGCTACACCGGGTATTACATTTGTCTTTTCATCTCTTGACGCAGCGATAATACCAGCCATCCCTCCAAAAAATCCTACAAAAACATCTAATAAAGTGGGTTTTGTCCTTGATAATAATTCCGATTGTGCTTCATGTAATGGGCTGAAATAAAAATAGATGAATGATGTCACAATACTGATTACCACCATTATCGCAAAGTTTTTAAACGATTTCCTTAGTAATTTAAGATTATTGGTACCTATCGATAACCCAATGCCAATAATAGGACCCATAAGTGGAGAAATAAGCATTGCACCAATGATAACGGCAATAGAATTAACATTTAAACCTATAGAAGCGATGAAAATAGAGAAAATTAAAATCCAAACACTCGGACCTTTAAATACAATACTTTTCTTCACTTCATCAATGGTTCCTCCAACATCTGTCCCTTCTTTAACACTTAAAATCTTTATTAAAAAAGATTTAATACTTCTTACAAAAGCAATAAAAGTCGATTTTAAAGTAACCTTGGAAGTAGTTTTATTTAGCTCATCTGGAGTTTTTTTTATCTTTTGATTCATGATTTATCAATCCTATTTGGAGAATTTAATTGTCTACCCTGCTACCTTTCTTTTTAATTGAATTAAAAAATGAGGAAAAGATAATTTTTATTGTAGTACTATAATAGAACAATAATCATTAAAATATAGTGATATTAGTCATTCATTATCAATCATTTAGCAACTTCTTTTGAGAGAATGTAGGAATAAAATTATTAGTCTATAATTTAGGTCAAAATATTAAAGGTG
>JBFIEB010000025.1:0-15751 GCA_041603555.1 Vicingaceae bacterium | reverse complement strand
TGAATTTGTGGTTACTGGAACTTTAAAAGAAATATCTATAATGGAATCAGCAGTTCCGATTAAAGTGTATAAACCTGCTTATTTCAAAAAAAACCCAACCCCAGCATTATTTGAAGCATTGCAAATAGTAAATGGCGTACGTCCACAAATAAACTGTAGTGTTTGTAATACTGGAGACATTCATATTAATGGAATGGAAGGACCTTATACTATGATTACCATTGATGGAATGCCCATAGTCGGAGGATTATCTACTGTATATGGATTAAATGGAATACCAAATAGTATGATAGGACAAATGGAAGTGGTAAAGGGACCAGCATCTACTTTGTTTGGTTCTGAAGCAGTAGGAGGATTGATAAATGTTATTACCAAAGCACCAGAAGAAACACCAAAATTAAGTATTGATGTTTTTGGAACTACTTGGGGAGAAATAAATACCGATGTTGGAATTATGTTTAAACCATCAAATAAAATAACTTCCTCTTTAGGCGTAAGCTATTTTAACTATTCAAATCCAATTGATAATAACGGTGATAATTTTACAGATTTAACCTTACAAGATAGAATCTCAATATTTAATAAATGGAGTTTTAAACGGAAAGAAAGTAGAGAGTTTTCTATGGCGTTTAGATATATTTATGAAGATAGGTGGGGAGGAGAAATGCAATGGACTCCAGAATATAGGGGTGGTGATAGTATTTATGGGGAATCTATTTATACAAGCAGATATGAAATAATAGGTAAGTACCAACTCCCGTTTAAAGAACAATTAATATTAAGTTTTTCTTATTCGAATCATGATCAAAACTCGGTTTATGGGAATGTGCCTTATATTGCTAAGCAGAGAATTGCTTTTACTCAATTATATTGGGATAAAAATATAGCTGCACATGATCTATTAATCGGAGCAGCTTTCCGATTAAATTATTATGATGATAATACCAGTGCAACCCAAACACTAGACTCTTTAATTCCACTTAACAATCCAGATGTTGCTCATTTACCTGGAATATTTATTCAAGATGCTATTTCCTTAAATGAAAAGAATAAAGCTTTGTTAGGGATAAGGTTTGATAATGATTCTAGACATGGGAATATTGTAACACCTCGTTTTGCTTACAAATGGACGCCTAATGATAGAAATACTATACGCTTGAGCACAGGTACGGGATATAGAGTTGTTAACCTGTTTACAGAAGATCATGCTGCTACAACCGGAGCTAGAGAAGTGATTATTAAAGGAACCCTAGATCCGGAAACATCTTATAATGCTAACTTGAATTACCAACGATTTATAAATACAAAATTTGGTTTTATAGATTTCGATGTAAGCTTATTTTACACCTATTTTAATAATAAAATATCACCTGATTATTTAACCAATGCTCAACAAATTATTTATGAAAATATTGATGGTTATGCGGTTTCACAAGGAGCAAGTTTTGATTTAAGTGTTAACTTTTCGATACCACTAAACATTAAAGTTGGAGGTACTTTTATGGATGTTTTTGAGATGAATGAAGATGAGAATGGAAACTTACAGAGAGAAAAACAATTACTAACCGAAACTATTTCTGGAACTTATAGCATAAGTTATGAATTTAGTAAACCAAAGGTTAAAATAGATTACAGCGGGAATTTATATGGACCAATGAAGCTTCCATTAGTAGAAAATGATTTTAGAGCTGAGTATTCTGATTGGTACAGTATTCAGAATATCCAATTAACTAAAACCTTCAATAAGAAATGGGAAATCTACGGTGGTATAAAAAATATTTTGAACTCTACCCCACCAGATAATTCAATTTTAAGAGCTAATGATCCTTTTGATAAAAATATAAATTCACCTGATAACCCAAATGGCTATGCGTTTGACCCATCTTATGTTTATGCTACATTTCAAGGAATTAGAGGTTTTTTTGGGGTGAGATATACCATTAAATAGAAGAAGCGTTGTATTCTTTTATTTCCAATTTTTCTCCATCAAATACAGCGTAAGAATTGTATTTAATCCATTCTCCTAAATTAAAATAAGTAGCGCTTTCACCAATTTTCATTTCTAACGGTAAGTGGCGATGCCCAAAAACAAAGTAATCAATAGAAGGGTCTTTTTTGATATAATCTTTGCAAAACAAAACAATTTGTTCTTTTTCTTCACCTTGAAACTTTTCATCCCAATTAGCGTTGGTTTTTCTGCTTTTTCTACTCCAGGCATGTGCAATACTCATACCTAAGTTAGGATGTAACCTAGCAAAAGCCCATTGACAAATCTTGCTTGCAAAAACGGCTTTTAACATTTTGTATTTTTTCTCATTTGGTCCTAATCCATCACCATGTCCAATTAAAAACTTTTTGCCATTATATTCTCTTTCAATGTTTCCTCTATATAATGAAATTCCCAATTCTTTTGGTAGGTAATCAAAAATCCACATGTCATGGTTCCCGGTAAAAATATGTATTGGAATTCCGCTATCAGTCAATTCTGCAATTTTTCCTTGTAGGCGAATAAATCCTTTAGGGATAGCATGTTTGTACTCAAACCAAAAATCAAATATATCTCCTACTAAATAAATTTCTTTTGCATCACTTTTAATTTCATCTAACCAAGAAATGATTCGTTTTTCACGTTTCAAACTCTCTTCAGGGTTGGGTGCACCTAAGTGAAAATCTGAAGCAAAATATATGTTGTTTTTTATACTCATTATCTGACATCAAATTCCCTAGCCATCTTAAACGGATTAAGTGTATTAATATTTAATGTAAATCTAATCTTTTCTCCATAATTAAGATTGTTAAACTCACTTGAAGAAACCAATGGAAAATAGATTTCAAAAATATTTGGAATAATATTAAGAGTGATTCCGCCATTATAAGCTACATCCGAAACACCATCTATCTCATTGTTTTGTGTGTCTCTATCAATAAAACCGACCAATCCAAAATCTGCATAAAGGCTGAGTTTTCTAGTAAATAAGTTGGTTTTAATATTAATAGCATTTAACCAATTATTTCCTGTCCTCCCAATTCCCTTAGATTCAGCAGAAGCTAAGTTTTTAAAACCTCCATCGGTTACTCCAAATTGTTGATTTAATATTCCTGAAGTAGCATTTCGATGTAGGAGTATTTGGTCATATAAATAATCAGAATTGCCGCTTAATTGATAATTAAAATTCCGGTTTAAGTCTTTATCTTTATTGTATAAAAATCTCCCCACAAAAAAACGAACATCTAAACCAGTCCGTTTCTTTTTATAGGAAAAATGATAATTAGCAGTTAAATCTAACTTCACAAAATTATCAGCTTGTTGAACAACAGCATCCACGTTAAAAGGGTTGATGGGGTGTTTACTTTTAATTCCTACTGTAAATCTGTTTACATAATAATTTTCTAATTCTATTTGGTATTCATTTACCCCCCGTGGATTAAGGGAATAGTTTTGCATTTCTTCATAAATATTAATATTCTCAATTGAGAAAAATATTGAACTATACTGTCTTGGTCGTTTTTTCTTAAAAGTAAATTTTATAGAAGGTGTAATTTTGTAATATTCCAAAATTTCTCGTCCTAAACTATTTTGAATACTATTTACTCTTAAGTAAGAAAATGATGAGGCATTGGCTCCAACGGCAATATCTTGAAATAAGGAATTTGGATAAATATGATAGTGAGCACTTGCATAACCGTTTACATTT
Source organism: Vicingaceae bacterium (assembly GCA_041603555.1). Classification (GTDB taxonomy): domain Bacteria; phylum Bacteroidota; class Bacteroidia; order Flavobacteriales_E; family Vicingaceae. Next base: position 12,056 of record JBFIEB010000025.1, on the reverse strand, counting down.
TCAGAATTAGGAGCATAAAGGGGAGCAATAACATACTCGAATTGTTTGAAGGGAATTGTAGAGTTATAAAAAGCTATACCTATCATTCCTTTGTCGTTCATATTCCATCCAGCAATAGGCGTAAAAAATAATTGAGTTTTATCCGGATTCTCAAGACTTCCTATCCATTGCAATCTAAGTGGTTCGGTAGTTTTTAGTATCCTTTTTGTGTTCAAAGTATTGTTTTTCCTTTTTACTTCAGGAATGTCCAGTTGAGCGTCAATTCGGTAATTATCAAAGTCTCCTTTATTAAAGGGAACAAAGGCTTTTTTTGCTATCGGCTCATACCATTGTGTCGTTATAATTTTCCCTTCTTTTACCCCAGAAATAGAAAAAGGACCATGTACCTCCCCTTTATTTCTAACCTTTATTAATATATTTTTTGGATTTGATGTGTCTTTTTTTGAACCTGCAATTTTATAATCAATTTTTCCGGTTGTTTTAATTAAATCATCAAAAAACCAACTCAACTCTTTACCCGTTTCTTCTTCAAAAATCTTCCGTAAATTATTAGGTTGCGGATGTTTAAATTTCCATTCTTCAAAATAACGTTGCATGCATTTATCATAAGTTTCTTCACCTAAATAGGCCATTAAATAATCAAAAACGATTGCTGTTTTAGAATAAACAATTCCGCCATAATTTAATGAAGTATATTTAGAAGATTTTGTTTCTATCGGTTGATCCAGATTCCTTCGAGCATTAATTAAATACATTAGCTCATAAGAGGACTTGTGTTTGTATTGGGATACATCAAACCATTTAAAAATTTTTTTTTGAGCAACAGAATCATGACCTAGTAATTTTCTATCTGGGTATTTTGTTTCAATATATCTATTTTCTTTCATGGAGTTTAATCCTTCATCCATCCATCCATGATCTCTTTCATTTGAACCTAAAATGCCGTAAAACCAATTATGTCCTACTTCATGCATGATTACAGTTTCTAATCCAAAATCATCACCTGAACTTCCAATGACGGTAATATTTGGGTATTCCATACCACCTCCAGCACTTAATGCTCCATCAACAGCCGTAACATGATTATAAGGATAATCTCCATTCCATAAAGAATAATAATAAGTAGCATCATTTATGTATTCAATACTTTTCTTCCATAAATTAGCTTCATTATTGGTAAACATAGCCCAAGTAGTTACTTTTCTTTTACTATGAGGTAACTCTACTTCACCTTTTAAAACATGATATCTTTTATCTGCAAACCACGCAAAATCGTGTACTCTTTCTTGATGATAATGTAATGTTTTTGTTTTATCGCTTGATTTTGGAAAATCCATATCAGCAACAATAATTGAATCTATTTTTGCTGTTCGTTCAGCAATACTGTTTAACCATTCAAGTTCTTTTTCTCCGTTAACTAAATCACCTGTTGCACCCACTACATAATTTTTAGGTAAAGTAATGTAAACATCAAACGTTCCATATTCCGAGTAAAATTCTCCTTGATCTAAGTAAGGCATTTGATGCCAGCCATCTTTATCAAAAACTGCAGGCTTTGGGTACCATTGAGTAATTTGATACGACTCGCCCATATGACCTAATCTAGAAAAGATACCTTTTGGAATTTTAACATGAAATGGTGTTGTTATCTGAACAGATTCACCAGGCTGAAGAGGGTCTAGCAAGCTTACATTACAAATGTCTTCATCATTAGGAAGATAATCCCATTGAAGTATTTCTTCACCAACTTTAAATTCTAATCCATCTATATAACCAAGTTCACTTTCAGGAGCATAGTATAGTTTGGTATTATGGTTTTCTAATTGTTGCTTCCCTAATGCGGAGTTATATTTTTTATAAGCATTAGGCCAAAGGTGAAAATAAATTGAATGGAGTGTTTTAGATGAGTTATTGGTATAAGTTATTTTTTCAAAAGCGGTTAATTCATGTTTTTTATCATCTAGCTCAACACTAATATTATAATCAACTTGTTGTTGGAAGTATGATTTTTCTGTTTGAGAAAATAGGGAAGAGGTACAAGAAATAAAAATGAAGAGAAATAAAAATTTCATTGTATTAATTTGATAAGTAACAAATTTAAAAAATCTCAGCTAGCTTATTTTCTAAATCTCCACCTCTAAGATTTTTACCGATAATAACACCTTCTTTATCTAATAGTAAGGTTAACGGAATACCATCAATTCCATATATTGGGACAACAGAAGAGCTCCAACCTTTTAAATCACTTACATGATTTTTCCATGCTAAGCCATCTTTCTCAATAGCATCTATCCATGCTTGTTTAGCATTAGGCTGTTGAGGCATTCCATCTAACGAAACACTAAATACATCAAACCCTTTACTCTTATATTTATTATAGGCTTTTACCACGTTAGGATTTTCGGCTCTACATGGTCTGCACCATGAAGCCCAGAAATCTATCAATACTATTTTGCCTCTTAATGAAGAAAGTGTAATAGGGTTGCCGTCTATTCCGTTTAATGTAATATCTGGAGCGATATCACCCACAAAAAGATTTACCATTTTTTCCACCATTTGATGAAAGTTGATAAACCATGGGTCATTTGGGATTTTTTCAGCCAAGGCTGCATCTACTTTTTTATAAATTTCGTCAGCATTTTTTGGGTCGAGCTGCTGAACAGCAGCCAAACTAACCAAAGAAGCAGGATTTTCCTCAATTAATTTCATAAATGCAATGTTCATTGTATTAATGTAAGTAAATTTAGCTTGTTGTAATTGAAGAAAAAGAGTTTGGTCATTTGGATTAGACTGATAAACTTTTCCCAAAGAATCTTGTTTCCAATTATTTATTTTATAGGCTAACTGAAATTCTTGAAACTTATTTGATTCACTAGAACCTTCTACAGTGTAGGTATCCATTAAGTTGTTTCCATCACCATTTATTATAGGAATATCCCCAACTTCTAATACAAGATTTACGAAATTTTGGTCGTTAATTCTTAATCTATAATAACCTAATGTTTCAATTTTGTATGTAAAACCATAATTTCCATTTTCATCTAATGTTGCTGAATCTTTTGTAAACAGTTGGTTAGGTGTAAGATAATCTAAATAGATTACAGTCCCTTCATTTAAATTGTTAAGAGTTCCTGTAATGGTCGGATTTTCAGGTATATACTGCTCACCACAAGAAAATAGCAAAATTATTATTGGTACAAGTAAAGTTAATTTTCTCATAATTTATTTTGTTTAATTAAGTTTTTCTCTTAATAGTTGATTTGCTTTTTTTGGGTCAGCTTTACCTTTAGATATTTTCATGAGTTGACCCATTAAAAATCCCGTTAGTTGTATTTCACCGTTTTTATAGCGTTCAACTTCGTTTGGGTTTTCTTCAATAACTTGGTTAATGTAATTATCAATCTCATCACCTCCGCTTTCTTGAAATAAATCTAATTTTTCAGCAATTTCAACCACACTTTTTGTGGATTTAATTTTTTCTGGAAATAATTTTTGTTCCGCAATTGAGTTGCTGATTTTACCATCATCAATCAATTGTATAATTTCGGCAAGTTCTTCCTCTTTTAAATACTCTTTGAACTCTCTTATGCTTTTCGCGTTTTTATTTAAATAAGATTTTATAGGTCCATTAAGCCAATTCGCTACAGCTTTAGAATTAAACTTATGTGTTTTTCGATTTAACGTTTTTGTAACGGCTTTGTTAAAGTAATCAGCTATTTCTTTGTTTTCAATGAGATTATTTGCATCGTACTCACTTAATTTGTCCATTTTTTCATTTGAACTTGTATACTCTTTAAATAGTTCGTTAGGTAATTTAGGAAGTGTTGCTTTTACTTTTTCAATATATTCTTCATCTACCATTGTTGGTTGTAGGTCAGGTTCAGGAAAATATCTATAATCATGCGCTTCTTCTTTAGAGCGCATAAGAGAAGTAGTTCCATCCACCGCATTAAAACTTCTTGTTTCCATACTAATTGCTCCACCATTCTCCAAAACATCAATTTGTCTTTTTACTTCAAAATCAATAGCTCTTTTTACGTTTCTGATGGAGTTCATGTTTTTTGTTTCAGTACGTTCTCCGAATTTGTCAGCATCTTTTAACATAACAGAAACATTGGCATCACAACGCAAACTACCCTCCTCCATATTACCGTCACAAATTTCTAAGTAACGAACTAATTTTCTAACTTGAGTGAGGTATTCATAAGCCTCATCAGAAGAACTAATTTCTGGTTCAGAAACAATTTCTACCAAAGAAACCCCAGCTCTATTTAAATCTATTAAAGAACTAAATGGGTCTTGATCATGGAGGCTTTTTCCTGCATCTTCCTCTAAGTGTATTCGTGTTATATTTATCTTTTTTTCTTTTTGTGTATTTGGATATAAAGTGATATACCCACCATTACAAATGGGGGTTTTGTCTTGAGTAATCTGATACCCTTTTGGTAAATCGGCATAAAAATAATTTTTACGAGCGAATTCGTTTCGTTTTCTAATGTCAGCATTTACGGCTAATCCTAACTTAACAGCATATTCAATGTTCTTTTTATTTAGCCTAGGAAGCGTACCTGGATGACCTAAAGAAACAGGACTGATGTTTGTGTTGGGTGTAGCACCAAACGCTGTAGAGTCGGCTGTATAGGCTTTGCTTTTAGTAGATAGCTGGGCATGAACCTCTAGTCCAATTACTGTTTTGTATTTATCGTAAACGCTCATGATGACTTATTTTGAAACACTTTCTGATTCGTAAATTTGAGCTAATAATTCTTTAATTATTAAAGTCATTTTTGGTTCAGCTGCTTTAGCTACCTCTTGAACTTCTTCATGGCTAATTTCCACTATTTTCCCATCAATTCCTAAATCAGTAATAATAGACATTGCCATACAGGATAAGTCCATATGACGAGCTACAATTACTTCTGGGACAGTACTCATGCCTACAGTGTCTGCCCCAATAATTTGCATGTATTTGTATTCAGCGGGAGTTTCAAAAGTTGGACCCGACAAAACAGCATAAATTCCCTGTTGTATTTTAATATTGTTTTGAGTAGCTATAGCCAGCACACAATCTCTTAATTTTTTATCATAAGGTTCACTCATATCAGGAAACCGAGGGCCTAATTCATCAATGTTTTCACCTCTTAAAGGGTTATCCGGCAATAAATTAATGTGGTCAGTAATAAGCATAATGTCACCAATTTCAAAATTAGCATTTACCCCGCCACTAGCATTACTTAAAAATAAGTTAGTTATTCCAAGTGCTTTCATCACTCTGATAGGAAAAGTACATTCTTGAAGGGAATAGCCTTCATAATAATGAAATCTTCCTTGCATTGCAACAACTGGAACTTCGTTAATTGTCCCAAAAACTAATTGACCATTATGTCCTTCAACGGTAGAAACAGGAAAATTTGGAATTTCAGAATAGGGGATTACAGTTTCTATATCTATTTCAGTAGAAAGGTTGCCAAGACCTGTCCCTAAAACAATCCCCACAAAAGGGGTAATGTTTGTTTTGCCTTCCAGAAAAGTTTTAGTTTCTTGAATTTGCTGTAACATACTTTAATATTTGCGTATCGAATTCCTCTTTATCATTACCATGAAAACAAATTTCTATTGGAATATAAAAAATCGGAATTTCCTTTAATTGATTTAAAATTGTTGGCAAAGATAATCGCATTATATCATTTTCGGTAGTTATTATTATTTTATTATTTCCATAAATATTTCCGTACACTTTTTTTATATCTATGATATTTGAATCTGTAAAGTTATGATGATCAGAAAATTTCAGGTGTTCTACTAAAGTATACTCATTATTTAATTTGTGAAAAAGAGGCTTTGCTTTTGCTATTCCTGTTAGCAAAAGCACGTTGGATACATTTTTAATTTCACTATTTAAATTTTGAGCTGCAGCTGTAAAAGGAATAATCTCACCATATTTAATGTATGAAAAATAGATTTTTTGATGTGATTTTGGCTTTAATCTCTCTTTAAGTTTTCTTTTTTCTAAATCAGATAATACATCATTTGTTTTTGAAACGATAATAATATCAGCTCTAGTGCTTCCACTAGAACATTCTCTTAACCTTCCTAAAGGAACAACATGGTCATTAATATATAGATTATTGCAATCAGTAACTAAAATGTTGACACCAGGTTTTACAGCTCTATGTTGGTAAGCATCATCTAATAAAACTAGATTTGTCTCTGGATGATTTTCTTTTATTTTTATTATTCCTTCTACTCTTTTTTCGTCAACAGCAATAACTGTTTCAGTAAATTTCAATTTGTACTGTAACGGCTCATCTCCAATTTCGGAAACAGAAGAGGACTCATTCGCTAAATAGAACCCCTTTGTACCTCTTTTATACCCTCTACTGAGGATGGCTACTTTAAAATTTTCTTTTAATAACCGAACTAAATACTCTACATGTGGGGTTTTCCCAACACCACCTAATGTCAGGTTTCCAACTGAAATAATTGGAAAATCAAATTCTTTTGATGTGAAAATATTCCAATCATAAAATTTGTTTCTTAGATATAGTATAGATCCATATATAAGAGAAAAAGGGAATAACAATATATTCAAAATTTGTGTCAAAATCAGGGGTAAAAATAAACAAGTAACACACAATTAAAGAATATATTTTGTATATTAAGAATTTCGAAAAGATTATCTCGAACAATAAATTATCTTTTTATGCGATATTTATTTAGAGTAATATTTTAATTTTAATAAAAAAATCGTATATTTGTGTGTAATGAACTGTATACTAGAGAAATATAGATTAACGCTTTTACTTACATTCTTAGTGTTTGTAGTAGTTTCATGTCAAAAAGGAGGAGAACCTGTACCTTATGATGGGAATTCTTCACATGTGACATGCGAAGAATCTGAAAATTCAAGTTTAAGGGTAGGTGAAATTGGCTTTTATGATGAAAATACTGGAGGACCTGTTTTAGACCCAGGTGGAACTGGAACTGGCGGTGGAACCGGTGGTGGAACTGGAACTGGTGGTGAAACGGTAGTTGGTGGTGATGATAATGAAGATGATGATGATGATGGTGTAGGTTCTGGGAATAATGGTGGTAATGGTGGTAATGGTGGCTAACTTTATCTCAATTTTATATTTTTTCTTTTAATTTTCTTTCCTTTTCTTTCCTGATTGGTTTTGTTTTATTCAAAAATATAACCGTTTAAAAAGTTTCTAATAAAAATCTCAAGAACTATTAATATTTTTACTGAAAATAATTTGGTATCCAACTTTAATATTATATTTTTACGCCTCTTATTTGCACACTATATTTTATAAAAAAGATTAAATTTTTGAATATGTTAAAAAAACTAGCGGTTTTAGTATCTGTGTTGTTTACGGTTTCCTTAGCTATGGCTCAATCAGGTGGGACCATTAAAGGAAAAATGCTTGATAAAGGAAATGGAGAACCATTACCATTTGCAAATGTTGTACTTATGAAAGGAGGTTCTCAAGTAGCTGGAACAATGACGGACTTTGATGGTAAATTTACTTTTACCGCTTTAACACCTGGTAGTTATGATATACAGGCGACTTATGTTGGCTATCAACCTATGAAAGTTTCAGGTGTAGTTGTATCAGGTGGTAAAATTACTTTCGTTCCAGATATTAAAGCTGCTTCTGGTAGTGAAACTTTGGAAGACTTTATTGTAATTGACTATAAGGTTCCGCTTATTTCAAAGGATCAAACTTCTTCTGGTGGAACTGTTACAGCGGAAGATATTAAGAAAATGCCAGGTCGTTCTGCCAACTCAATTGCAGCTACAATTGGTGGGGTTTATTCTCAAGATGATGGTTCAAATGATTTAAATGTAAGAGGATCGAGAAGTGATGGTACAGATGTTTATATTGATGGAATAAAAGTCCGTGGAACACAAAACTTACCTAAATCATCGATAGAACAAGTATCGGTAATAACTGGGGGTATACCTGCTCAGTTTGGAGATGCTACAGGAGGTATTGTAAATATTACCACTAAAGGTGCATCTAAGGATTGGTTTGGTGGTATTGAATATACCGGTTCAGGATTTAAAAATGGAAATGATGCGATAGGGTTAGATAAGTTTGGATTTAACTTACTAGGGTTTAGTCTTTCAGGTCCAATTAAAACTAGAAAAGATTCAGCCGGAAATAAAAAAGATGCAATTGCTGGATTCTTTCTTTCAGGTGAAGCTAAACATGAAATAGATCCAAGACCATATTATGATGGAGCATGGAGGGTAAATGACGACAAGATGGATTCTTTAAATACAACTCCTTACATTCAAAATTTAGGAGATGCGGGAGGAGTTATAAATAATGCAAGTTATTTAAGATTTAGTGATTTAGAAAAATCTCCTTACCGGTTAAATGTTTCCAGAAAATCATTAAACCTTGCAGGTAAAATAGACTTAACCACTTCTAAAACTACTAATGTAACAATTGGAGGTTCTTTTGATTATCGAAATGCAAACCTATACGATAGAAATTTTTCTTTACTAAATTCAGACAAAAATGCACAAAGAGTGGATAATACATGGAGAGTTTATGGTAGATTTACCCAACGATTTGCTAATTCGAGCGATGAAGAAAATCCATCATTAATTAAAGATGCATTTATTTCATTTCAAATTGATTACTCTAGTTTTCATACAAAAACACAAGACAGAGAGCATCAAGGGCAATTATCGCATTATGGGTATATAGGTAAATTTACCTCTACCTATTTTGATAGTATAGGTCTTTTTCCTACATCTCACTATGTTCAAGATCCAGCCTTACATGGTCAGTTAGATGATACATTAAGGGATGGACTAGGTAATCCAGTTTTCATTCAAGGATATATGTCTTCAAAAGCTCAAAGTCTTTATGAATTTGAAGCAGGTGAAGAAAACCCACTTTTGGCAACTTACAATACGAATTATTATGAAATTTTTGCAGGAGACCCTGTTGGCCATTATCAAACTGCAGTAGATGTTCAAGGAAATAGTGGATTACTTAATGGTGATGCTCCAGCAAGGTTATACGGCTTGTGGAATTCAATGGGGACTCCTCGTAATGGTTATTCTTTTCAAGATCAAAAACAATTTAGAGTTTCCGCCCAAGGTAGTGCTACTGTTAAAGATCATGCAATTAAGATAGGTTTCGAGTATGAGCAACGAGATGATAAACTTTATAATGTAGCACCACAGAGAATGTGGACAACAGGAAGGCAGTTGACGAACTCCCATTTAAGTGAATTAAGTTATGAGTTAGGTTCTTTTACTGAAATTACGGGTTATAGTGGTTCCACTTCAGCGTTTATTTTGGATCAATATTATAATGGTGCAACACACAGTCAATTTGATAAAAATTTAAGAGCATCATTGGGCATGGATGAAAAAAGTACTGAATGGATAGATTTCGATTCATATGGTCCGGATGTATGGAATATTGGAATGTTTACTCCAGATGAGTTAATTAATAATGGGCCAGCTGTAGAAAATTTTGGTTATGACCATACGGGTGAAAAATTATCTGGAAACCCAAGCCTTGATGACTTTTTTACTAAGGAAGATGAAAATGGGAATAAGTTAAGAGAGACCCCAGGCTTCAGACCTATTTATGTAGCTGGTTTTATCCAAGATAAATTTGCATTTGATGATTTAATATTTAATGTTGGTATTAGAATTGACAGATATGATGCAAATCAATCAGTGCTTAAAGATAAATATTCTATGTTCCCGGTAAAAACTGTTGCTGAAGTTGAGGGGTCAGGTACTGCAATTCCTGATTTACCATCCAACATAGGAAGTGAATTTGTGGTTTATGTACAGGATGAAACAGATCCAAATGTAGGTGACGTTGTTGGGTATAGAGATGGAGATACTTGGTATAATAGTCAAGGGGAAGAGATTTCTGACCCATCAATTTTACATTCTAGTGGGAATCCGCGCCCTTGGTTAGTTAATCCAAATGGTACAGACTTTTTTAATGATCAAGACTTTAATGGAAGTTCCTTTAGAGATTTTGAACCTCAAGTTAATATTTCTCCAAGAATTGCTTTCTCTTTTCCTATTTCTGATGAGGCACTGTTCTTTGCACATTATGATGTATTAACCCAGCGTCCACAGGGTAATAATAGATTAGATTTAATAAGTTATTTAGCATTCGGTACTGGTGGAAGAAACATATATAATGGGTTTTTCCAAAACCCAAATCTTAAAGCTGAACAAACGATAGATTATGAATTAGGGTTTCAACAAAAATTGAGTAATTATTCAGCCCTCAAAATCTCAGCATTTTACAGAGAGCTTAGAAATCAAGTTCAAACTAAACAAGTAATTGGTGCTTATCCTGGAAATTATTTAACTTTTGATAATGAAGATTTTGGAACAGTAAAAGGGTTAACAGTTGGCTATGATTTAAGAACTAAAGGGAACGTTTCTATGAGAGCCAGTTATACCTTGCAATTTGCAGACGGTACAGGTTCTAGTGCAACCACTTCTCAAAACTTAGTTTCTTCTGGTAGCGGTAATTTGAGAACACTTATTCCTTTAAATTTTGACCAAAGACATCGTATTCTTCTTGCTCTTGATTATAGATATGGCGCTCAGAAGAGTTATAACGGACCAGTTTTGTTTGGAAAGGATATTTTACAAAATACTGGACTTAATGTTACACTGAGATCAGGCTCAGGTGCACCTTACACAAAAAGATCAGCTTCTAATGGTGGTGGTGGTGCTGGTGGTGTTTTGTTTACTGCCCAAGGAAATGCACCTCAAGAAGGACAGCTTAATGCTTCAAGGTTGCCATTTAATACTACGGTTGACATGAAGCTTGATAGAACAGTCGATATTAAATGGGGTAAAGCAAGTGAAGAAGGTGATAAAAAAGAAGCTACTTTAAATGTTTATATTCAGGCATTGAATGTATTAAATTCTCGAAATATTATTGACGTATACCCAGCAACTGGGAATGCTGATGATGATGGATTTTTGGCAGCATCTTATCAACAACAATTTATAGTAAACCAAATTGATGAGCAATCTTTTAGAGATTTATATACTGCAAAAGTAAGTACGGATGGCACTAATTACGCGCTACCAAGAAGACTCAGATTAGGTATACAATTGAATTTTTAATAGAAATTAATTAAAGATAATTATATGAAAAACGTGGCTGGATTAAGAAATAAAATTGCTTTAGGATTATTTGCGATTTTAACGGTAACGAATGTTTATTCTCGTAGAGTAATGAATGGGAATAAAGGTGGTGGAGATAACCCAACACCAGCGGCAGGTTGTGCAACAGCAACAGCTTTGTCTACTCTCGAGTTAAATACAGTAAGAGCTAGAATTGATGCAACTGGAGGAAGCATGTGGCAAGATAGGTCTAATAGCATTGCAGATTATGAAGTTCCAAAAAGATTAAGTAATGATGATCCTAAATTTACGTCTATTTATGCTGGAGCTTTATGGATGGGAGGATTAGATGTTAATGGTCAATTAAAAATAGCGGCTGTAACGTTTAGAGCTGCTGGAAATGATTTTTGGCCTGGTCCTTTGAATACATCTACAGCTGATATTGATGCCGCAACTTGTGCTAAATATGATGAATTTTATGGAGTATCAAGAGCTATGGTTGATGAGTTTGTAGGCTGGTTTCAGGCTGGTGTTGATGATGCTTTGAATGGTACTACTACTCAAATTGATGATTATCCTGGTTATCAAATTCCTGATGAAATATTAGAATGGCCAGCTCATGGTGATATTACTAAAGGGCAAGATTGGCATTTGGCTCCCTTTTTTGATAGAGATGGAGACGATTTTTATGACCCAAATTCGGGAGATTATCCTAAGTATGATTTAGTAGGTGACATTGATTGTAGAACTACTAGAGATGTAAGGTTATTTGGCGATACCACTATTTGGTTTGTTTTTAATGATAAAGGGAATGTTCATTCAGAATCTCAAGGACCATCTATAGGTATGGAAATTAGAGGACAAGCTTTTGCTTTCGCTACTAATGATGAAGTGAATAACATGACTTTTTACAACT
>JBFIEB010000024.1:0-15867 GCA_041603555.1 Vicingaceae bacterium | reverse complement strand
AAATCCACAACCCCTTTAAGTAATAAAGCCTTATACCCCGTTGTTTCAGCTATTAGCGGTCGAATGGAAGATATTACCTATACAATTGAGGGGAAATCGGTTCCTCCAGCATTGGTAACCTTTCCATTTAAAAATTTGAAATTGATTGAATCTTGTAAGATTATACAAAACACTAAAACGGAATTTGATGTTATTATTCAAAGTACTAAAAACAAAGAAGCATTAAAAGCTGAAATTAATGAGCTAGAAGAAAAAATGAAAATTATTTATGGTGAAGAAGCCATGTTTAATTTTTCGATTACGGATAAGATTCCACCAACAAGGAATGGAAAATTTAAGTGGGTTGAATGCAGGTTGAAATAAATGGTAAATTTAGCTATATGAAATGTTATAGTTTTTCAGAAAACCCTATTGATTTTGATCTAATCGATACACTTTTTAAAAGTTCGTTTAATCAAAGTTTAAATTCTGATTACTGGAATTGGAGGTTTTTGCATAATCCTGTTTCCACTAAAGTATATATAAATTACCTCATGGATGGAGATAAGTTAATCGCCTACTATGCTGTTTCACCATGCGAGATTAATATTGATAATAAAACATATAAAATTGCATTGTCTAATATGACGATGACACACCCCGATTATACAAGAAGAGGATATTTTAAACTACTGGCGACTAACTTGTTTGAGGATTTAAGAAAAGATGATTTTATTGGTGTATACGGCTTTGCTAATACTAATTCTCATCACGGTTTTAAAAAGAACTTAGGTTGGAAGGATCTGGCTGCTTTAAATATGTTTTCATTGGTTAAAGATGATTTTAATAAAGAATTATTAGAGCATGAGGTTCAGTACACTCTCAAAAACAGTATACTTTCTCGCGATGATCTTCTAGCTATAGATGAATTAAATTTTACAGATAGTTCTATACATTTAAGTCGTTCTAAAGGTTGGTTGAATTGGCGTTTAATTGAAAATCCGAACAACGATTATTATTCTTTAAAAATATATGGTGATTCTGATTTAAGAGGAGTTGTTATCTACAAAAAGTATTTAAAGAGTATCGACATTATGGAAATATTCTATAAGAATAAAATTAATAAATTTGAAATGTTGAATATTGCTATTAATCATTTGCTAACCCAAGATACTTTGAATCTCAATTGTTGGGCTAATTTACAATCGGATGAATATAGTATGATGGAGAAAGTAGGATTTAAAGAGGGGGAGTTTAATACCAATTTTGGAATAATTCCTTTTATTAAAAATGAAAAATTACTTGATGTTAAGAATTGGCATTATAGATTTATTGATTCTGATGTTTTTTAAATTTAAATAATTATGAGCAATGTTATTGTAGTATCAACACATCCTGATGATGAAATGTTGGGAGTAGGAGGAACCCTACTTAAACATGCCGAAAATAATGATTCTATTACATGGTTAATAGTTACAAATATTTTCGAAAACCAAGGTTTTTCAAAAGAAAGAGTAGTATCACGACAACAAGAAATTGAAGTGGTTGCCAAAGGCATTGGTGCTAAAAGTGTAGTGAAATTAGATTTTCCCACTATGAGTTTGGATAGTGGTTCTTTAAAAGAATTAATACCGGCCATTGCTGAAGTATTTCAAAAATATAAGCCTAACATTATATACACGCTAAATAGATCTGACGTTCACAGTGATCATAGAATAACATTTGATGCGGTATTTTCTTGCACAAAATCTTTTAGATTTCCATTTATTGAAAAAGTGCTAATGTATGAATGTATTTCTGAAACAGAATTTGCTCCTGCATTAGCTGAATGTGTATTTATTCCAAATTATTTTGTCGATATATCGAAGTACATTGATAAAAAGATTGAATTAATGTCGGTATATGAATCTGAAATGGAGGAACATCCTTTTCCTAGAAGCAATAAAAATATAAAGGCTTTAGCTACTTTTAGAGGAGCTACGGCAGGTGTAGAATATGCAGAAGCATTTCATTTATTGAAATATATTGATAAATAAATAAGGTTGGAAAAATTTAAAATACTAATGATAGGGCCTGCACACGGCCATAATATTAAACCATTTTTAGATTTCTTTAATATCAACCAGAATTACGAGTTAACATTTGCCTACAATAGTGAGGATGAATACAGTAGTAATTATAAGAATATTAAATTCGTACCTTTTTCTTTTAATCCTTTTTCAATTATTCGATTCATAAATGTTATTAGAAAACCGAACCATCTGATATGGCATCATGGAGGTTATAGTATAGGTATCCTCTTTTTAATTAATTTATTTCACCCAAGAAAAACAGCAGTTAATATAAATATTTGGGGACCTGTTTTATTGCAATGGGCAGTTAAAAAAAATATTAAAGGATTTTTATACAGAAAGTTTTTAAAAAAAGCGGATATCATACAATGTAATTGGTATGGTACAAAAAAGCAAATAGATGAATTTAATGATGAATCTAAAAGTATAGTCTTACCTGGAGGAATTGAAAAATCTTTTTTTGTAAATTCTAATGAACCAATTTCTGAGTTTGCCCAAGATTTTATTAATCAAATACCAAAGAAAAAGACAATTTTCTTTTATCCTAAATCTATTATTCCTCAAACTTGTCATAAAGAAATTGTAGAAGGGGCAAACGAATTAGTTAAAAAAGGGGTTAAAAATTTTATTATTTATTTTTGGTTAGGAAATCTGCACAATCAATCTGAAATAGATAGAATTAAAGATATGATTGCAGCTTATTCTTTAGATGATCAGGTAAAAATTGTTTTTCACGGGTTTTTGCCATTTGTTGATATTAAAACAATATGGGAGCATATGGATGTTGGCTTTATGTTAGTAGATGATGATCAGCTGTCAACAGCCTTATTAGAACCTTTAATGATGAAGAAAGAACTAATAGCATCTGATATTTACCCATTTAAAATTTTAGGCGAGAAGTATCCAGAACTTGAACTTAAGCTAATTGAAAATACCCCATTAAAAATTGCTCATAGGATGGAAGATTTTATTGATGGGAATAAAACGTCTGAAACAGTTCTTGAAAACAGGAAAAAAGTTATTGAAAAAGAATTTAACTTTGAGAAGAACATCCAAAAAATGTTGGATTATTACCAACTTTTATTAAAAAGATAAAATGACAACGAATTTATACTATAGCGAAAAGAAAAAAAGTTCTATAAATTTAAATATAGATTGTTGTTCTTTCGAATTATGGATGAAGGATAAGGGTAATAATGACTGTTGCAAACATGATAACGGATTTTATATTTTTCTTAACCCAGATGAAATTGAAAGTTCTGATGAATACAAAGATGATGATCCTTATGTGGTAATGGATCAGTTAGAAAGTGATTTTCAGCAACGAAGATTGCAGGCTACGTTAGATTTAATTCCAAATGAATATAAGAAGGAAACGTTAAAACTATTAGATATAGGTTGTGGAGAAGGTCATTTTACGGATGTTATTAAAAAAGAATTTCCAAAATTTGAAGTGCATGGACTCGATTATTCTGTCTCTGCCATAGACTTTGCCCATAGAACATTTGAGGATATAAAATTTATTACGGCTAATGCTTATTATCCTCCATATCATGATGAGTATTTTGATATTGTGGTTTGTAATAATTTGTGGGAACATGTGCCAGATCCTCTTCAAATGTTGAGGGCTATGAAAAGGGTTCTGAAACCAAATGGGTTACTAATAATTTCTACGCCAAGCCGTTATCGTTTTTCAAATTTAATTAAGGCATCTGTAGGTCAAGAAATTGCTTTTATGTCAACTTACCATGTTACAGAATATACTATTGGCCAGGTTAAAGAACAGTTGAGATGGGAAGGATTTAAAACTGAGCGTGTGTATTCACCACCGATACCAGCCAGTAATTTCGTTTTTACTATTATAAAGGGTATGATGAGGTTCTTTTTGAAAATCATTAATTCTCACCATGTTTTAGAAAGTACTGTTTTTTATGCTGCACGAAAAGCATCAACCAAATAATTTAATTTGAGTAATTTTAAAATAGCAAAACAACTTCCTTTTAATGTTCTTGTAAAAAGAGTATTTAAACGAATTTTTCCTCCTAAGAAAATAAATTATGCTATTCAAGACCTTAGAAAACCAGCATCAAACTATACACTCAATTCTCTGTTGAATGCTAATGAGATTACCGATATAATTGATAGTGAAATAATTGCCCATTACTTGAGACACGAGTTTGATTTATTAGGAAGTGGATGGGCAAGCAGAAATTCTAGAAAGAAACTTAGTTTAAATATACTGCAGCAATTTTTTGTTGAAAAACTATTAAAATATATATCAGATGATTATCAATACATTAACTGGCAACTAGATGTAAGAAGTGGTTTTGAGTTTGATAATAATAAGCAATTTGACAACCAATTAACAGATCAATCAAAAAATGTTGATATAAAAAATTGCTGGGAATTAGGGCGATTGCAACATTTGCCCCAACTGGCAATTGCGGCCATTAATGCAGAAAATAAGGAGCCTCTAATTTTAGAGTTTAGGAACCAGAGTTTAGATTTTATTTTATCTAATCCTATAGGAATGGGGGTTCAGTGGGCCTCTGCGATGGATGTTGGCATTAGGGTATGTAATTTATTAGTGGCATATGACATTTTCAAGCAAGTGGATTCTACTGATTTGATTAATGATAAGTTTACTTTAATTTTTACAGATTCTATTTACCAGCACGCACTTTTTATTTATGATAATTTAGAATATAAAGAAGGAGCTGCGGGGAATCATTACCTATTTAATTTGGTAGGGTTACTATTTTCCACTAATTATTTATCACGAAAAGAAGAAACATTACAATGGAGGGATTTTGCTGAACAGGAAATAGAAAATGAATTCCATAAACAATTTTTTGCTGATGGAGGTAATTTTGAAGGATCAACTACTTATCATTGTTTATGCGCTGAAGCGATGCTTTATGCCACTGCCTTAATGCTTAGAAATGGTAAAAAACTAAATCAAAACTATACCGAATTACTTGGTAAATCGGTTCATTTTATAAAGGATGTGATTAAACCAAATGGTGAAATTCCACAGTTTGGTGATAATGATAGTGGCAGATTGTTTAAGTTTTTACCTAAGCGTTCATTGTTGAACTACCAGCCATTGTTAGCTGGGTTTTCTAGCTTATTTGGTGGTAAGGATAATTCTCATTTAGAGAAAATAATAATTGGACAATTTTCAAATAATACCAAGTTGGAATTACCTAGGATTAAGCAAAAAAGCAAACATCAAATAAGAAATGCGAAACATCAACTTCAAATTCCCACTACTTCTGAAGTTCATTTTTCTTCAACCATTAAAACAGATGAGATTAATCTTCACGCATATAAAGATTTTGGCATATATGTTTTTAAGTCTCCTCATTTTTATTTAGCAATAAGTGTTATTGCTAATAAGCACATGCATCATAGCTGGGGACATGTTCATAATGATAAACTTTCATTTGAACTACAAGTTAATGATGTAGATTTGGTTAAGGATCCTGGCACCTATTCTTACTCGGCTTTTCCAGAGAAAAGAAATGAATACAGAAGCACTAAAGCTCACCATGGGATAATTGTTAAAGGAATTGAACAGAATAAAATTGTTGATTTATTCTATTTGGATAGAGAAGTAAAATGCGAAGTTCTTGAAATTCAAAATTTGTCAATTACCCTCCAGGCAAATTATTACGGGGTGGAACACATTCGAAAATTTTCTATTTTACCTAACCAATTGATTATTACAGATTATTGTAATAAACCATTTAAGGTAAACATCAATAAATATGAGGAATACTCACCAAATTATGGCATAAGCCATAAATCGAATTAATGCAAACTTCTTGGTATAAACTGTTAGGCCCTGGCTTATTATATGCTGGTGCTGCAATTGGGGTATCACATTTGGTACAATCCACAAGGGCAGGAGCTGAGTTTGGTTATGGGTTGGTATGGGCGGTCTTATTGGCCAATTTTTTAAAATACCCCTTTTTTGAAATAGGACCAAGATATGCAGCAAGTACGGGTAAAAGTTTATTACACGCTTATAAAGCATTGGGTAAATGGTCGCTTTATTTGTATCTAATTATCACAGTAAGCACCATGTTTATCATTCAATCAGCAGTAACAATAGTAACAGCGGGTTTGGTAAGTGAAATTACAGGACTACCTTTTCAGCCTTGGGTAATATCTTCTGGTTTATTAGCTATTTGTCTAGCGATATTATTGATTGGAAAATTTTCGTTTTTAGATAAAACGATGAAATTAATCATCTTGATTTTATCACTAACAACAATAGTAGCATTCACATTTTCTCTCCTTGCGAGTCCTGAACAATATACAATGTACTTAACTACTTTTTCATTTTCAGATAAAACAAATATGCTATTTTTAATTGCTTTAATGGGTTGGATGCCCGCTCCACTAGATATTTCTGTTTGGCATTCGGTATGGTCCGTTAAAAAGAATGAAGAAGTGAATCAAAAAATTCCATTGAAAACCGCTTTACTTGATTTTAAAATTGGTTATTGGGGCACCTTGTTTTTAGCATTATGTTTTGTTGGGTTAGGAGCAACCACCATTTATGGCACAGGAATTCAATTAGAGGAAACCGGAGGTGGTTTTGCCAAACAGCTGATAGGGATTTATACCAATAGTTTAGGAAATTGGACATACTTTATTATTGCTATCGCCGCATTTACTACTATGTTCAGTACCACATTAACTTGTTTAGATGCGTTCCCAAGAGTATTGACACCTACAACAAAGATGATAATCAATTCAGAAAATACAGATTCAACTAGATTATACTGGGTATGGATTTTAATAGTTGTTATCGGGACAGTAGCTATTCTTTCATTGTTTTTAACTAATATGAGAACAATGGTAGATTTTGCTACTGCGATTGCATTTATTACATCGCCAATTATTGCTATTTTAAATTATTTAGTAATTAATGGTAAAACCATGCCTGAAGAAAATAAACCTGGTATATTTTTGAAAGTATTAAGTTGGGTAGGAATAGTTTATCTTGTTGGTTTTAGTGTTTATTTTATTTATCTCACGATAGATGGATTTGATAGTTAACTCAGTCAAGGATCAGTTTAACTAATTATAAGTAGCTAAACTATTTCTTCTTTTCTAATTTAGAGTAAAAAATAGGTATAAAGTTGCTATAAGTGAAAAAAAAATATGAAATTGAAACGATTTCTACATCTTCTAATCGAATTAAAATTATTAGCTATGAAAAAAATTACTTACTTACTGTGTCTTACATTTTTGTTTCAAACAGGATGGGCGCAAAATGAAAAAATAAAAGAAGTAACTACGGACATTAAATCCGCTATTATTTATTTAGATGGTGCTGAAATACATCGGTCTAAAAGTGTAGCTTTAGAGAAAGGTAGAACTAAAATTGTTTTTACAGGTTTATCACCAAAATTCAACACTCAACACATACAAGTTACAACTACTAATAATATTGAGTTATTGGCGATTTCTCATCGGATAGACTATCTAACAAATGTGAAAGAAAAACCTAACGTGATTAAATTAAAAGATTCATTGGAACTAATGAATCAAAATAACATAACCCTTCAAAATGAGAAGGATGCTTATGCTACTGAAAAAGATATGATGTTGCAGAATAAGAAAATAGGAGGAAGTAATAATGGCGTTTCAATAGTTGAATTAAAGCTCGCTGCCGATTTATTTCGTGCTAGAATAATGGAAATCAATAAAGCAATAGCTAAAATTGATAATGGGGTTAATAAAAATAATAAAACCATTAATAGAATTAGTAGTGAATTATATCAGCTTAATGCCAAAACCACTTATTCAAGAGGAGAGATTACATTATTGGTTAATTCTGATGCTGCAAAAACTACTGAGATAGATTTAAAGTACATTGTAAGTAATGCGGGTTGGACTCCATCTTATAATATTAGAGCGGAGGACATTAATAAACCAATAAATCTAGAATACAAGGCTTTTGTTTATAATAATACTGATATAGATTGGAAAGACATTAATTTCAAATTATCCACTGCAGATCCTACAATAAGCGCCACACAACCTAAAATGTTGCCTTGGTATTTAAATTATAAAACTGCTTATAGCTCTAGTGGAAGAAAGAAAAACTCATACAACATGTATCAACAAAAAAGTGCTGGAGCTGAAAAACAGCAATTACAAGCATTTGAAATTAATGGAGAATTTAATAAGGCAGGATTAGCTGATAACCTTTATTTTAATGGGCAAGATAATGCGCCTGCTTCCATTGCAGCGTCAGATTTTGAAAATATATCAGTTTCAGAATTAAGTGCTGAATTTGATATTGAAAAACCCTATACAATACCATCTGATAACAAACCGTATATAGTTGATGTTACTGAGCACGAACTACCAACATTATATAAGCATTACGCTGTTCCAAAATTAGAAAAAGAAGCATTTTTATTAGCTAGAATTATCAACTGGCAAGACCTGAATTTAATTGAAGGGACTGCTAATATTTATTTTGGAGGAACATTTGTCGGTCAATCCTTTATTTCAACAAGAAATGTAAGTGATACCTTAGATATTTCTTTAGGAAGAGATAAAAAGGTGTTGGTTACCAGAACCAAATTGAAAGATTACAGTGCTGTGAAGTATATTGGATCCAATAGAAAGGAAACGCATGCTTATAGAATGATTGTTAAGAATAATCGCAAAGTACCAATAGATATTGAGGTATTGGATCAAGTTCCTGTTTCCCAAGATAGTGACATAGAAGTTTCCGTTGAAGAAATATCGAATGCTAAGAAGAATGATTTAACTGGGGAGTTGAAATGGCTACATAAAATTGAACCAAATCAAACCAGAACAATTGATTTAACCTTTACTGTTAAGTATCCAAAAAATAAACCATTATCAATTGGAAAATCTAAGTATAAAAGTAGAAGAGTTAGAACTAAGTTCTAATCGAAATAAATAAATTAAAAAATAATTAGAATCTGTACCTTTTTTAGCATTTTTACGTAAAGTTTAACATGCTGAAAAAGTACAGTTTTTATTTACTCCTCTCTTTATTTCTATTTATAGGAAGTAAATCATCTGTAGCTCAATGTCCGCTTTTATTAGATGGGCAAAGCAATTTTGTAGCTAACCCATATTGGGTTAGCTGTACTGGGGGTAATTTCACCTTATTTCTTCAACCCGATATATTTGTAGGTAATTATGTCATTAATTGGGGTGACGGTTCTCCTAATGATACTGGCCCAAGTATTACACCACCAGCTTTCGTTCCGCATACTTATACAGCTACTGTAGATACCTTTATTGTTACTTTAACTGATCTTTCTACTGGTTGTGTTATAACGGGAGTAGTAGTAATGGAACAAGTTCCTACTGCGTCAATTGTTATCCCATTCGGTGATCCAGTTTTTG
The DNA here is from genome assembly GCA_041603555.1 of Vicingaceae bacterium. Taxonomy (GTDB): domain Bacteria; phylum Bacteroidota; class Bacteroidia; order Flavobacteriales_E; family Vicingaceae. The sequence goes on along the minus strand of JBFIEB010000024.1, from coordinate 6,406 downwards.
GATGTGCTCCTGCATCATTTAATTTTAACAACAACACTCAAAATGTATCTCAAACAACTGTTTTTACTTGGGATTTTGGAGATGGTTCCCCCATCTTAACCTTAGACGAAACCAATGCAGGACAAACCATTTCTCATATCTATTTGCCTGGGACTGTAAATTGTGAGGTGGCTGTTACTCTTACAGCAGAAAACTACTGTAATTTAGGAAATCCATCAGTAAACACCTTTTTCCCAATACAAGTTTGGGATATAGATGACGCACAGATAACAGCAAGTAATACACTTTTATGTTATCCTGATACTATTGTAGATTTTACTAACACTACAACTCGAAATTGCTTTGCAAACGGTAACACTGCTCAGCGCTATGAATATTGGAATTTTGGAAATTATTGGGGACAAGGGCAAGATTCTATTATAGGTTGGCAGCCTTGGGGCCCACCGAATAACCCTCCAATAACCATGCATTACCCAGGAATAGGTACTTATAATGTAATGCTTGTTGATAGCAGCTATTGTGGCTTGGATACAGCCTACATTACCATCCAAATTGTTGCACCACCAACAGCTGGACTGACTATTAGTAGTGATACTATTTGTGAGGGGGAATCAGTTACTTTTAATAACTTATCTGGTGGTGGAGCTAATTCCTATTTTTGGAATTTCGGTGATGGAACAGGTTGGATAGCATCAGGTGGTGGGCCGGTATCTCATACCTATAATTTTGCCGGAAACTATACTATACAAATTGCTGCCTTTATTGCTGGCGGTACGGCAAGTTGTACAGATACTGCATCTATTCCATTAGTCGTTTTACCAAGCCCTATTGCTAATTTTAATTTTAATAATAACAATGGTTGTGATAGTTTAACCGTAACGTTTACAGATTTTTCATCTTTTAACACGATTGCTTGGAATTGGGATTTTGATAATGGAAATTTTAGCACATTGCAAAATCCTCCATCACAGTTTTATTCTTCTCCGGGAAATTATAACGTTGAATTAGTCGCTACCAGTATTAATGGATGTACAGATACTTCGGTGCAAATCATTAATGTATATCAATCGCCAGTGCCTGGTTTTTTTCCAACAAGTGTTTGCCAAAACGAAATAGCATCATTTACAGATACTTCTAGCAGCTCTTTTGGTGATCCGATAATATCTTGGAATTGGGATTTTGGGGATGGTAATTCAAGTACTCAACAAAACCCATCTCATGTTTACATCATATCAGGTCCAGTTAATGTTATTCTCAATGTAAGTACAGCTTTTTGTTCTGCTTCAGATACCATTACAGTTACAATAGAAACAGCACCAACTGCAGACTTTACGCCTGACGTGATTACAGGTTGTTCACCATTACCGGTTAATTTCACCAATACATCCTCAGCTAATTCGGTTAATTATCTTTGGGATTTTGGAGATGGAAATACTTCTACGTTTAACAACCCAACTCATATCTATACTAATAATTACGGCTTTGATACCACTTTTACTGTTACCTTAATTTCTCAAACTATATTTGGATGTTCTGATACTTCAATTCAATTTATTACTGTTTATCCTAACCCTATTGCATCCTTTATTAATAATGCTACCTTAGATTGTGCGCCACTTAACGTTGCTTTTACCAATACTTCAACTGGGGCAGTGAGCTATTCCTGGGATTTTGGAGATGGAGCTCCTTTAGATACATCAACCAGCCCTTCTCATATTTACAACAATACCACATTATTTATAGTTAACTACATAGTAACTTTAATTGCTACAAGTGCTAATGGTTGTACGGATACCATAATTGATAGTGTTTTAGTTTTCCCTGAACCTCAATTTGGCTTTAGTACCAATCCAGATTCTGGTTGTAGCCCATTAATAGTTGTATTTCCTTCAGTACTTGGGGCAGTTCAATATCAATGGGATTTTGGAGATGGAACAACTGGGATAGGACCAACACCAACCCATACATATACTAATCTTGGGCCAAATGATACGACTTATACTGTACAATTAATAGCTACTTCTCCATTTGGGTGCATAGATACCTCTTATGGTCAGGTGTTGGTATTCCCATTACCTACAGCTGTTTTTACCGCTACTCCAATAACGCAAGTTTATCCTAATACCACGGTTGCATTTAATAATACTTCAACAGGAGCAACGACTTATTTGTGGGATTTTGGGGACACCACTACTTCAATAGCACAATTTCCACCCAATCATGTTTATTCTACATGGGGAACTTATACGATTACTTTAATTGTAAGCAATGGTAATTGTTTTGATACTGCTACACAAGTTATTACTATTGTTGCACCTGCTCCTGTTGCAGATTTTCAAGGACCTGCTCAAGGATGTAGACCTTTAGCAGTTCAATTCACCAATAATTCACTTTTTGCAGATACTTATTTATGGGATTTTGGTGATGGAGGAACTTCTACCCAATTTGAACCTTCTTATACTTATTATATTGCCGGTACTTATACAGTAACTTTAACAGCAACAGGACAAGGTGGTCAAAATATCCAAACCCAACAATTGATTATTGAGGTATATGAATTGCCAAATGCATTTTTTACGGTTACACCTACAACTGTTTTTATACCAAATGACCCTATACTACTATTTAATCTATCCACGTTTGCAAGTTCTTATTTATGGGATTTTGGAGATGGAAACACATCAACTGACGAAAATCCACAACACTTTTATACACAAACGGGTGTTTATGATATTATTTTAATTGCCTCAACTCCAAACAATTGTATGGATACATTTATGTTGTCATCGGCTGTGGAAGCAAAGTCTGAAGGAGGTATAGAAATTCCGAATGCATTTACGCCAAGTTCAAATGGTGGTAATGGTGGAGTATTTAACTATGCAGACACTGATAATGATGTTTTTCATCCAATTATTATTGGAGCGGAAGACTATGAGTTGAATATATTTAATAAGTGGGGAGAATTATTATTTATTAGTAAAGATGTAAATATTGGTTGGGATGGATATTATAGAAATGAGTTAAGTAAACAAGATGTTTATGTATATAAGATTAAGGTTAAGTTTATTGATGGTAGAGCAGAATCTTTTGTAGGAGACGTAACATTATTAAGATAAGTATCAGGTTAACATGAGATATTTAATAATTGCGGTTTTATGGATGTGTGCTACTACAGCATACACGCAAGAGAATTCGAAAGAATTTAATAAATCGTTCAATTTAGCGAATAAGAAATACAAAATGGGCGATTACTATGGTGCGCTCAAAATGTATAATGGCATTTATAAACTAGATAGTTTAAATAAGGAGCTTAACTTTAACATGGGTGTTTGTTCATATAATACCATGGAGTACGAAAAAGCTGAAGAATATTTCCTCAAATCGAGTAGTGCAGTAAGTTTAGAACTATTTAGATACAAAGCTGCCATTGCACACATCAACAAAAAGTTTAAAAAAGCAGTGAATTATTACAATGCCTATAAATTAATCACTGGGGATAAAGACTTATCCAATGAAGAAATTAGTCGTTTGATAGAGAAAACTAAATATGCTGAGATTGCTCTAAAGAATAAAAGAGATGTCTTGATTCAAAATTTAGGGGCAACTATTAATACAGAATATCAAGAGTATGTTCCATTAATTTCTGCCGATGATAAAATGATGTTGTTTACTTCGAGAAGACCTGGTGGAACAGGCGGGTTGAAAGATCCTAATGGCAGGCCCTTTGAAGATGTGTACATTTCAGTTAAAATAAGCAACTCCTGGACGACTCCAAAAACCTTAAAAAAAGGGATAAATACTGCTGGAAATGATGCTTGTGTTGGTTTATCTGCGGATGGACAACGCTTATTCCTTTTTAAACCAACCGAAGATTTAATGGGTGGGGATATCTACGAAAGTAGGATGGGTTTAGATGATTGGGAAACTCCTGTGAAGTTAGGCTCAGATATTAATTCTCAATATATAGAAAGTAGTGCCACAATTACGCTAGATGATAAAGTGCTTTACTTTTCTAGTGATAGACCTGGTGGTTTTGGTGGAAAAGATATTTATAAAGTGATGCGATTGCCTGACGGAAAATGGAGTAAGGCAATGAATTTAGGTCCAACTGTTAATACAGCCCAAGATGACGATGCACCATTTATTCATGCAGATAAAAAAACGCTCTATTTTAGCTCGAAGGGGCATCAAAATATGGGAGGTTATGATGTATTTAAAACAGAATTGGAAAAAGGAAAATGGACCACTCCTGAGAATTTAAAATACCCGATTAATACGGTAAAAGATGATATTTTCTTTGTGATTTCTGCTAGTGGAAAGGTAGGGTATTATTCATCTTCACGGGAAGGAGGTTATGGTGGGCAAGACATATACAAAGTAGTGTTGAAAGATGAATTTATGAAACAACATGTACTTAAGGCGATTGTGAAATCTAAAAAAGGGGAAGATCCAATTTCAGCCAAAATTACCTTAATAGAAAATGAATCTAAAAAAGTAAAAGGGATTTATAAATCAAACATTAATACTGGAAAGTTTATTATGCTAGTAAATCCAGAGAATACATACAATGTCATTGTAGAAGCAAAAGGATATCATTCTTATACTAGTGAGTTGGAGTTTGATATTAATGATGATAAACGATTTGAATATAATTTAGCCAAGAAAGACGGAAGTGACAAATAGATTGAAAGTAATACTCCTTTTAGGTATGCTTTCAGTTTCTATTGGCGGCACCTGTCAAGATATGCAGTTTACTCAGTTTAATGCTGCTCCATTGTATTTAAATCCTGGTTTTACCGGTGCTACACTTGAGCATCGTTTTGCCTCGAGCTACCGAAATCAATGGACAGCTATTCCAGGTCACTTTGTAAACTATGCCTTTTCTTATGATTATAACATGGCTGAGTTTAACAGCGGATTGGGATTATTATTTGCCAGAGAGCAAGCAGGTACCGGAAATTTGGGTAATACAGAAATTGACTTTTTGTATTCCTACCATTTTAGGATAGACAAAAAAGTATTTATACAGCCAGGCATAAAATTTAACTACATTACCCGAGGGGTTGATTTTGCTAAACTGGTGTTTAACGACCAACTGGCCAGAGGAGGAAACGGACCAAGTTCTGACGATATTGCCATTGACAATGTTAGCTATATAGACATCACTGCAGGGCTGTTGGTGTATTCAGAGAAATATTGGTTGGGGATGGCATTTAACCATTTAAATGAGCCCAACCAATCGTTAAACAATGATGATAGCCCTTTATTTATGAAGTTTTCTACGCATGGTGGTTATAAGTTTGAACTATCGGAAGGGGGAAGAACCACTTTAAATACCTCTTACTTCAATGTTACCTTCCATTATAAGGCGCAGCAAAAGTTTGACCAATTAGATTTGGGATTGTATTACTCTAGGGAACCTTTTGTTTTTGGTTTATGGTATAGAGGGCTGCCGGGAATTAAATCATATGATGGGGTGTTAAATAATGATGCTATTGCTATAATATTGGGCTATAATGTAATTGATTATAACCTGAGCTTTGGGTATAGCTATGATGTAACGATTTCTCGGATAGCAGGTAACTCTGCAGGCTCACACGAAATTTCTATTATTTATGAGGTAGCCGGTAAAAAGAAAAAAAGAAGAGGTAAGCGTTTTTTTGTTCCTTGCGCTAAGTTTTGATTAGAGAAAATATTTACCTTAGTGATTAAAATTTTATAATGAATAAATACATATTTATTGCAATCAGTTTTTTAATTTATGGATGTGGTTTTAATACTATTGATAATAATGAGATAATAATAATTCCTATTGATAATTTCTATGAGGATGCAAGAGATAATGAACAGTTAGGTAAAGATATAGTAACTTATGAGTATGGAAAGATGGTTAGAAGTCTTATTGATGCTAATGAAATTGATAAGCTAAATAATATTAAGTGTGAATATTTTATTCAATCAGAATCAAAGAAAGTAGATATTAGATTAACATTTAAAAATGATGGTAAAGATTTAAAAGATAAGGTTTTGCCATTCTTTGAAGATTTTGTAGGAAAAAAGGTTGAAGAATATAAAAGTAAAGAAGATAATATTGAACGAGCTATTATTAAGGCTTCCCAATTTTCAAGTTTTATTGAGAATAATCAAGTTGATTCTATTTGGGGTCAACTTACAGAAAGAATGGAGATTACTTTAACAAAAGATAAACTGATGGAGGTTATCAACAGAAAGAACGCTGAAAGTGGAAAATGTGGAGAAAAAGAACTTAACACTAGATTAGTTTATAGTGAATCTATTGGTAGTGTTCCAGGTGATTTTTATGTTATTTATTTTATTTGCGAAGGAGGAGAAACTGAGCACTATACCATGGAATACATTAATGGAGAAATGAAATTGGAGGGTTTTT
>JBFIEB010000023.1:0-16134 GCA_041603555.1 Vicingaceae bacterium | reverse complement strand
TCTTATATCCAGGAGGAGGTTCAGCATCCTTACCAAGGTTATTGAAGGTTTTGTAGTCATCCATTTGAATTAATTCCAAGAGAATAGCATCTTGCCACTTGGTGTTTCCATTCTTGATATCCAATTTGACCACATGCTCATAAATTTTGGGTACTTCATAGCCATACTTTAAGGGTTCTATATAGGCCTTTCTAAAAAGGAAAAATAAAGTCCACACAATTCCTGCAGCTATTACATCTAGCGTAATGTATTTTAAAACATGTAGTTTTTTATTCATTAGGTTAGAAATGAACTAGTTTAATATTATCTATATAGAATTGTGGGTTAGCTGTTAGAAATGGAGTACTAGTAGATGATTTAAACCCAAAAAATACTTTATAATTTGAAGAAGTAGGTGCCTCATTTATCAATTTTGTTAGATTAATGTAGATTTTTTTCCAATTATTAGTAATATTTAAAACTATAGCACCATATTGTATCCCATCAATAAAAAGTCCCACGTGTAAAAACTCATTGGTTTTAAAATCCATTTCGAGGTAAACATCTGTACCATTTCGAGGTAAACTTGAAAAACTTACCGAGGTAGCCTCAAAAAAATCCATGGTGGACTCTAAAAATACTTGTCCTGAAAAAACACCTTCTCTAACATCTGTAGATTGTTTATTAATAATGGTATCGTTACCGGTAGTATAAAGAAAAGACAGGCTAGCATTTTCAAAATCTTCTAGCCACGGAAATTGAATATTTGATTTATAAGTTATTTGAGGATTTACAACCACCGTCTCTCCTTTAACTAAATTTATTTGTTCCTCATGATGTTCATAAAATAAGTATCTCTTACGAGATGCTGAAATACCGTTATCCTTAATACCTGCAAATACTTTTATATTCGCAATTCCTTCTTTTAAAACTGGGAATTTAGCAGGTAGTTCGTATACTCCTACTAAATCATCATTAATAAATACCCAAGCATCAGAAATATTTGTTAAAGCAGAACCTTCTGTTGGGTAATTTGTGGTGAATGAAAATTGATCAATAGAAATGTAAGTAGGCATTTGAGCTTCTTTAGCACAAGAGCCCAAAATAATTCCCACAATAAAAAATAAAGTATAAAATTTTACGTTATGCAAATCTTTTTAATGTTCCCGTTTAACGTGTATTCCTAAAAAATATTGTGCAAATGTATTAATCTTCGATTAATGAGGTAGAAATATTCAATTTTTCTGCAACCCGATAAGCTGCATCAAGCATTACACCTCCATCATGTATACCAACTTGAGGCATAGTATTATTGATAATTGCATTGGCAAACTCTTGCAATTCTGTTTTTAGTGGATTTTCTTTATTTATGGCTAATTGTTTAGCGCAAATTTCCGTTTTACCATTTTTAGTTAAAGAAAATAAGCTGGTTTCTTGAGCTAAATAATCAATTTTAATGTGTGCATCTTTTTGATAAAACTTAGAAACGCGTTCATTCTTTAAAGATATTCTACTTGCAGTTAAATTAACTACACATCCATTATCAAACTCTACTACCGCATTCACTATGTCTGGGGTATTCCCAATAACCTCAACTCCTTGAGCATCTATTTTCTTAATATTAGATTTTACCAAACTTAGAATAATATCCAAATCATGTCCCATTATATCCATTACAACTGGAATGTCTGCTTTATTTGCATCAAACTCTATCATCCGATGAGTTTCTATAAACATAGGATTGGAAATGTAAGGCAATGCAGCCTTAAATGCCGGATTAAACCTTTCTACATGACCAACCTGAACCTTAACATTAGCTTCCTCAGCCAGTTCTAATAGTTCTTTAGCTTCATCAACAGTATTGGTTACAGGCTTTTCAATAAAAACATGCTTAGATTGTTTGATCGCATTTACAGCGTAATCAAAATGAGAGATGGACGGTTTAGCAATGTCAACAACATCTACCAATTCCATTAAAGCTTCAACAGTATCAAAAGACCTTATGTGAAGGTCTGTTGAGACATCTGCTCTACATAATTCATCAGAATCGTAAAACCCCACCAACTCAAAATCAGGTATTGACCTTAGCATTTTAATGTGTGCTGTTCCAAGCTCACCTGCTCCTATTACGCCAATTTTTAACATTCATGGCAAAAATATATGATACCGTAGGAGCCTTTGGGAATGAAATAATTTCTTATTAACACTCCAAGTTTAATAATAAGATATAAAGCCCAAGTAGAACTATACAAAAATCTTACTTAATTTGTTACCAACAAAACAAATGGTAGATACCTATAGACATAAAGGGTTAAGAAAAAAATTAGCTACAATAGTTGCAAAAAAAGGCATCAAAAATGCTGATGTGCTTAAAGCCATTGAGTCCATCCCGCGTCATTTATTTATTCCTGATAATGCGCTGCATAAATACGCTTATGAAGACAAACCTTTTCCTATTGGTTCTGGACAAACCATATCTCAACCCTATACTGTGGCTTTTCAAACTGAATTATTAGAATTAAAACCCAGAGATAAAGTGCTAGAAATTGGCACAGGATCAGGTTATCAAACAGTTGTTTTATTAGAAATGGAAGCAAAAGTTTATTCCATTGAACGACAAAAAGCTTTATTCGATAGAACAAAAGGACTGTTAAGTGAATTAGGATATAAAACCAATCTTTTTTTTGGAGACGGTTACAAAGGGCTACCCACCTTTGCTCCTTTTGATAAAATAATTATTACTGCAGGTGCTCCTTATGTTCCTGAAGAATTATTAAAACAATTAAAGGTTGGTGGAATCATGGTTATTCCTGTGGATGATGGTGATGCCCAAGTGATGAAAAAGATTACTAAGAAAACCAGTAACAAATTTGAAACTGAAGATTTAGGGAAATTTAAATTTGTACCACTATTAAAAGAAAAAGGGAGAGATTAAATATTCTCGACTTTTTATAATTCTTACTTTTACCGCCCTTATGAGTAGGTATTTTATCGAAATAAAATATGATGGCAGCAACTATCACGGTTGGCAAATTCAACAAAATGCAAATTCTGTACAAGCGGAAATAAACAAAGCACTTTCAACACTTCTACAAGATGAAATTGCAACAACAGGTGCTGGAAGAACAGATACTGGAGTACACGCTAAACAACTTTTTGCTCATTTTGACACTAACAACTCTTTTGATACCGAAACTATCTTATTTAAGCTCAACAACTTTTTACCTGATGCTATTTCTTGCTCTAGCTTAACGCTGGTACCTGATCATGCTCATGCAAGATTCGGAGCTACAGCGCGAACTTATGAATACTGGATCACCCAAAAGAAAAATCCTTTTTTAACCAACAAAGCTTATTATTTCCCCTATTCGCTTGAGGTTGATTTAATGAACCAAGCAGCGCAAGAGTTACTGAAATATACCAATTTTTCTTGTTTTAGTAAAAGTAACACCGATACGCATACTAATAATTGTAGCATTAGTAATGCCCAATGGACATCAACAGATGATAAATTGATATTTACCATTACTGCTGACCGGTTTTTAAGAAATATGGTTAGAGCCATTGTGGGAACTTTATTAGAAATTGGTCAACAAAAAATTAGTGTAGAAGAGTTAGATACTATCATAGCATCAAAAAATAGAAGCGAAGCAGGAAGTTCAGTTCCTGCACATGGATTGTATTTAACTCAAATCAACTATCCAAAGGAGGTTTTAAATGGCAAGTAGCTCAGGAAAAGCCTTTGATTATAATTTATTTAAAAGGGTGATGACCTATGTTAAGCCTTATAGAAATATATTCTATATAACTGCCTGCTTAACCATAGTTTTAGCCTTAGTCTCCCTTGTTCGTCCTGTATTAATTCAGATTACCATTAACGATTACATTAAAAAATTGGATGAAAATGGATTGTTTTATATGACTATCTTTTTAATCCTCGCATTAATTATAGAATCTATCCTACAATACTTTTTTACTTACTTGGGTAACCTTTTAGGACAAAATGTGATTAAAGATTTACGCAATCAAACCTTTAAACACGTAATTCATTTTAAATTAAAACATTTTGACAATACACCAATTGGACAGCTAATAACAAGAACTGTTACTGATATAGAAAGAGTGGCTGAAATGTTTTCTGGAGGTATTTTAGAAATTATAGGTGATTTGCTAAAAATTATTTCAGTATTAATTTGTATGTTTTACATCAATTGGGATTTAGCATTGATTGCTTTAATTCCCATACCCATTTTACTTTTTGCAACCTCAATCTTTAAAAAAGTGATTAAAAAAGCGTTTCAGGAAGTTACGCTTCAAGTAGGCAGGCTGAACACTTTTGTTCAAGAACACATTACAGGAATGTCTATTGTTCAGATATTCAATCGTGAGAAAGTAGAAATGAATATTTTTTCGGGAATAAACGAAAAACACAAAGCTGCTCACATAAGAACCGTTTGGGCCTATTCTATTTTTTTTCCAGTAGTGGAAATTTTGTCTGCTTCATCATTGGCCTTATTGGTTTGGTACGGATTAGGTGAAGTGGCTCAAGATTACGCCACAGCAGGAGAAATATTCTCCTTTACTTTTTTTATCCACATGCTTTACCGACCAATAAGACAATTAGCCGATCGCTTTAATCAGTTGCAATTGGGTATAGTAAGTTCAGAAAGAATATTTACAGTACTTGATACAAAGTCTACTATTACGAATAAAGGAACGTTAAGCGCTGAAAACCTTACCGGAAATATTGAGTTTAAAAATGTTTCGTTTGCATACAATGATGAAGATTGGGTATTAAAGAATATTTCGTTTAAAATTAATAAAGGTGATAGCTTGGCTTTAGTTGGTGCTACCGGTGCTGGAAAATCTTCCATTATTAATTTACTCGGCAGGTATTATGAAATAAATAAAGGAGACATTTTTATTGATGACATTAACATTAAAGATATTGAGCTTAAGTCCCTTAGAAAATATATGGCAGTAGTCTTACAAGATGTGTTTCTTTTTTCGGATAGCATATTGAATAACATTACGCTATTTAATGAAGAAATTACCGAAGAGCAAGTTATTGAAGCCGCCAAAAAAGTTGGGGCTCATGGTTTTATTTCTAAGTTACCAGGTGGTTATCATTACGATGTAAAAGAAAGAGGTGCTATGCTTTCGTTAGGGCAAAGACAATTAATTTCTTTTATTAGGGCTTATGTGCATAACCCTCAATTGTTAATCTTAGATGAAGCAACTTCCTCAATTGACAGTGAATCCGAAGAACAAATAAAATATGCTACCGATGTATTGACCAAAGACAGAACATCAATTATTGTTGCTCATCGATTATCTACCATTAAAAATGCCAGTAAAATTATTGTGATTGATAAAGGTGAAATTGTTGAAGAAGGAAACCATACCGAATTAATAAACAAAGATGGTTTTTATAAAAAGTTATACAACTACCAATTTAAAAGCCAAAGTGAATAACACAATATAATTAATCATTAAACGTAATTGATTAATTACCTTTACATTCCATGCGAAAAATTGCGGGCATACTCTTTTTATTCACCGTAGTGGTGGTTACCTTTTCTTGTAGAAAAGATACTATTGATACCGACCCATCGGTTATGCTCAACTTTTCTACTGATACTGTATTGTTTGATACCGTTTTTGCTACCATTGGCTCTACAACACAACGCTTAAAAATATACAACCCTAGCAGTAATACTGTTAATATCTCAAGTATATCCATTGGTAGTGGTGCTAACTCTCAGTTTAGAATAAACGTTGATGGAGCGCCTGGTTTTTCCCACAGTAATATTGAAATTGATGGGCACGATAGTTTGTTCATTTTTGCAGAAGTAACGATAGACCCTAATAATCTTCTATCCCCTTTTGTGGTCAATGATAAAATTGATTTTGTTACCAATGGAAACCAACAAAGTGTTGCCTTAGTAGCATGGGGTCAAAATGCACATTACTATGTTGCCAACCAAACGGCCAATGGAATTAAGGTAGTTTATTTAGATAGAGGTACTTCTCCTGGTCCTTTAGATTCGACTTGGATAAACGACAAGCCTTACGTTATTTATGGTGGTTATTTAACCTTAGATAGTGATGATAAATTAACCATTGAAGCTGGAGTTCGAGTTCATTTACATAACAACTCAGGTATATGGGTATATGAAAATGGAAACATTAAAGTGAATGGAACTCAAACTGACCCTGTTACTTTTCAAGGAACAAGATTGGAATTTGATTGGCAAGATATTCCCGGGCAATGGGATAGAATATGGATTAACGAAGGAGCGGTTGATAATGTGTTTAATTATGCCATCATTAAAAATGCATTTATTGGAATACAGGCAGAAACAAATCCTTTTAATCTACTGCCACCAGTTAGCACTAATACACTTAGATTGAATAATTGTGAAATACATAATAATTCTGCTGTTGGAATATTGGCTACCAACTATAAAATAGTAACCACTAATTCTTTAATTACTAATTCTGGTCAGTATAACCTTCTAGTAAGAGGTGATGGTGATTATAGTTTCACTCATACCACCTTTGCTAACTATTGGACTGGAGGAGTAAGAAAAACACCTTCTATATTTTTACAAAATGCTTACGTAAATATTAATGAAGTAACAGTTATCAGCAATTTAACAGCTGCTAATTTTTATAACTGCATAATTCATGGAGATCAAGATATTGAATTTGAAACGGATGAAGTACCGAATGGAACGATAAACTTTTTATTGGATCATTGCCTGTTAAAAACTACTAATGGTATTGCTGGTCCGAATTACAATAACATTGTTTTAAATCCTATTGCACCAATTTTTGAGGATAAAAATTTGCATAACTATCACCTTATCGGTGGATCACCGGCAATTAATGCAGGAAGCTCAGTATTTGGAATTGATCTCGACCATGACGGAAACGCAAGAACTGACGGTTCTCCAGATTTAGGAGCTTACGAAAAATAGCTTAGTTAAATTTCATTTTATGCCCTCTTGAAGGATTGGCGCCTAAATCCATTTTATATCCTAACATCACTTCAAACCCTCCAACACCATTAGAAACTGCTGTTAATTCAGAGATGTTAAAATCATAACTAACAGCTAAAATTATTCCGCTCCAGCTAAATCTACTTACAAGATAAGCAGCATCCCCTAGCCTCAAATAAGGACCGAAAGTAATGTACATTTCGTTTCTAAGGTTAGTGAATTTAGTACTCTGCTTTAACCTGTATTTAATCTCTCCTCCAATGTCTGTGTATTGATTAGGTCCTTGTTTTACCCATACAAAATTTGGTAATACAGAAAAAGGATTACCACTTACAGAAGCACTTGAGTTGCCACTACCAATTTCAGCCCCACCATGCAAAGTAAACTTCTGCATAAGAGAGCTAGAGCCATTAAAAGCTACTTCTGGAGAATTTAAATGAAACATAGAAGCTCCAACAAAATATCTTGAGAAATCATTAGGCGCATAATACCAATGGATACCTGTAGCCATATCCATTTCACTTATAGCGTTTCCACCTAAATCATCAACTGTTCCAATATCTTGGTCAAATGTCACACCATTCCACTGGTCATTCCATGTTAAACGACTATAATTCATACTTTTTTGAAGCATCCCACCTTGAAACCCTACCGAGAGATAATGGTTATTATGACCCCCACTAATATCTAAATGATATGCTAATGAGAGTGCATAATTCAAAGTAGAAAGCCTAGAATCTCCAGCATCATCTTTAAAAAAATTAATACCAAGACCAAACATTCCAGTATTCATTCTAATAATAGGAAAATCTAAAGATGCTGCCATGGTTACATAAGGCTCAGTAATTGTTCCCCATTGACTACGATAATTCATTATACCTCTTAAGTCACCATCAAAAATTCCAGCACTTGCAGGGTTTAATGTAAGTGGTGATGAAAAGAATTGTGAGAAATGGACATCTTGCTGACCAAATAAATTTGAACTAGCAATCATAATTAATATTAAAGTATATCTAATCTTTTTCATAATACTCCTCTTCTTAAATTATCTTACTAATGTTACATTACCCTTGATTTGTCCAGCACTTCCATCGATAAACGTAACATTCACATAATAAACAAAAACACCAGGGTTTAATTCAACTCCATTATGGGTACCATCCCAACCCTCTTCAATATCTGTTGTTTCAAAGACCATTTGTCCATACCTATTAAAAATGGTGAAATTCATTGATTCAATAACTATTTCACCTCTAACAAATAAAAAGTCGTTACTACCATCTCCATTTGGAGAAAAAGCACTTGGCACTCCAATGTTTAATGCAATATCGACAAACAACCACATATCATCAGTAACCACACAACCATACTGGTCAGTATAAGTTACTGTATAATTACCAGTACTAGCTGGTTGATTTACAGTTGTGTTTTGACTATTTGGATCTGTTAAAAGAACTGTTGGGTTCCATGAATAACTCCCCCCTGTAATAATATTGCCAGCTGTATCAGTAGCCCATGCATTTAAATATCCGTTTGTTCCTATAGTTATAGAGCTATCATTACCAGCAAAAACTAGAGGTTCTTCATGTACCACAACTACAGTAGATGTATTAGAGGAACCATTGGCATTGCTTACTGATAAGGTCACATTGAATGTTCCAGTTGTGTCGTTCCAACAAATTAAACCAGGATTTAAAGCTGATGAGGTTGCCGGAGTTCCGCCTTCAAAAGTCCAAGTTAATGTAGTTGGTAATCCACCAGTACCTTGGTCATAACTAAAATCAATACAATTGTTTACACATATTTCACCGTCTAAATCATCCATCATAATACCAGCTGTTGGCGCTGCACAGCTAATTACGTTAATCGTGCTAGTTATCGAATCAAAAGCAGGGCCATCAGAAACAAGCAGTTGAACTGTGTATGTGCCAATAGTATTAAAAAAGACAGTGTGTGGTCCTGCTGTTGACGCAGTTGGAGGCGTAGCCCCACCAATACCAGTAAAATCAAAGTTCCATTGCCATGAAATAACTCCCGATGAAGATGCATTCGTAAATATTACAGAATCGCCAACGCATATCGTTGTAGCACTTGTATTAAAACCAGCCGTAACAGTTGAACAACTATTAACAGTAATAGTAATTTGGGCTGTATTGGTGCACCCATTTGCGTCAGTTCCTGTTACAGTGTAGGTAGTAGTAGTTGCTGGGGCAAACGGAACCCCATTGGTAGCACCATTGTCCCATGTATAGGAGACTCCCCCCCCTCCAGTAAGTGTTATAGAATCTCCTGCACATATCGTTGTGCCAGGTGATGAGTTTGCCGTTATTGTGGGCGGAGGGTTGACAGTTATAAAATTAGGCATATACAAGGAGTCACTATTGGTTCCATCATCAGCCACAAGAGAAACATCAAAAGATCCAGCAGCATTGTAACAGATATTGGTAGGGTTCTGAACCCCACTTGCTGGAGGAGTAGCTCCAGGAAAAGACCAAGACCAACCCGTTGGAGCTCCTGTACTTAAATCAGTGAAATTGATACAATCTCCAACGCAAAGTGTACTATCAGACGAACTGAAACTAGCAGTAGGTCCAATAACAACCAAATTGTTAGTTAACGTAATATCATCAACAGCAAACGATGGATCCGTAGCAGATGTATTTGGTCCCGTATTAACCCATCTATAACCTATCTGTACATTAGGATTATTATCAGCTGAAGCAGGTAAATTTATGGTTGCTACATTAGTCCATTGGCCTTGTGGAGCGCAAGCCCCAGTAGGAGTTTTTGGCATATCTAACAGCATTGTCCATACTATTCCATCAAAATACCAAAATGTTGCATTATCAATTAAACCATCTCCGGCTTCCATGTACACAAAATCGACAGTAATGCTTCCCTGTCCGGTACAATTTATAACAGGTGATTCACAACGTTTATCGGTTATTTCTGCAGCAGATGTAGCATCATATGCTGCTCCACAATCTCCTGTTGGGCATAATGCACTACCTGTTGAACCAGCTATATTGGCAACATGAAGTGATTGATCAGCCCCACAACCAGAACCACACTGTCCAGCAGCATTACCATTTTCAGTACAGGTAGAAAACCAAGCGTTTGGTGTAGCTCCATTTGCTCCGGTAAGAGTAGTTGTCCACCCCAAAAAACTAGGGTCACATCCGGAAGTAGTTGGACATGGTGAACCATCAAAGTCTTCTGTCCAAAATACTTGCCCACTCAGTAAGTTAAAAGAACAAAAAGTAATCAAAAATAGTATTAGGCGTAAATTCATGTCTCTAATTTTTAAATAAATATAACTCAATTATATAAGTTAAACCTAGAATTAAAAAATAATTTTTTCAGTTCTAAACACTTAAAATGATTATTACATAAGCATTTTAAGTATCTTTACAATGTTTTTATTTCACCTCTAAATTGATAAATAATCAGCTCATATCCCTTATTAACTCGCTTTCAAAAAGTGAAAAAAGATACTTTAAGCTGAACTCATCACTTTCTAAGACGAATAAAACACTGTTAAGGATGTTTGACCTCATAGAAAAAAACAGAGTTTATTCAGTAAAAGAGATGCAGCATAAATTAAGTATTAACACTAAATCGAAATTAGCAGTTATAGAATCTCGTTTACAAACATTAATTCTTAAACATTTAAGGGGTTTCCATAATAATACTTCTCAGAACATTGAGTTAAATAACTTGTTAACTGAAATTGAGGTTTTATACACTAAGCGCCTCTTCAAAAATTGCTCAAAATTAATATTGAAAGCTAAAAAAATAGCATCAAAACATGATCATCATTTAGCCCTCCTAAGCATATTAAAATGGGAATCATATATCGAAAAAGAGCAGGGGAAATATTTAATACAATCTCAATCCAATCTAAAAGAAATTGCAGAAAAAGAGGAAGAATTATTAAAGAATTATTTAAGACTGACTCAATTTAAATACCACACTTTTAATCTCCTGCTATTATCGAAGAATAAAATTACGTCAGAACTTAATAAAGACTTAAAAACCTATGATAAATTAATTAACGCCCAATTTTTTGATATTAAATCCACTTTTTCTTTTGATGAAAAACTACTGTTACTCAATTTTAAAGGAATGTATTACATGAGTAAGGCAAACTTAAAAAAATGTTTAGAACAGTATATTATTCTTATAGATGAAATAGAAAAATCTGATAGAAAAAACATATTAAAATCGAATGAATATTTCTTAGGACTTAACAACCTTTTATTGCTTCAGGTTTTGAATAAAAATTTTGACAACTATAATGATACGCTTAAAAAAATATACAATCAATTTGAAAGTATAACAGCTTATAAAGCATTACTATTTAATGTAACTATGTGCTATGAATTAGGTATTTATTGTGAAATTGGAGAGGCTAAAAAAGGATTAGAAATTATACCAACTATTGAAAAGAACCTTAAAAAATATGATTCCGAAACGAATGAAATTAACAAGTTGTTGTTCTATTTAAATATTGCTATCATCTACTTTTTTAATAAAAAGTATTCTAAATCAATCTATTGGTTAAACATCTTTTTAAATGATTATAGTATTAAAAAAAATGATGTAACATCCAATATCTACTATTATGGACATATTATTAATATGGTAATTCAGTTCGAGGCTGAAAATTATGATCCCATCGATTATTTATATAATCAATGTGTGAATAATTTAAAGAAGATTCGGAAAATAAATGCCTTTGATAAGGTGGTATTAGATTTTATTAAAACATATTCTAACAATCCTTTTAGTTCAAAAAAAGAAAAAGAGGACGCATTTTTAGACCTGAAATCAGAGTTGACGGAAATAATAAAAATTCCAGAAGAAACTATTTCTTTACACTTTTTTGATTTCTTCTCATGGATTGACAGCCATTTAAAAAATAAATCTATTACAGTATTAATGCAAAAGAAATATTTAGTTCAAACCCAATAAAAACTGCATGGTATCTATTCCGTCAGCATAATCTGATAAACTAGGACATTGCGCTTCGCCAAATTTTAATGTTGTTATTGGGGTATTAACACTTGAAACAACACATTGTAGTTCATTTTCAACTTCTAACAGACGTTTTTTCAATTTATCTACAGAAGTATAATATTCATAATATAACACACCAACTGGAGAAGCTAAACCCTCATCTTCCTTTAATAGCAAAAATCCATTATCCAACATCTTATTGTTTCCTAAAAGATAAACTGCCTTGTTGTAATCGTAATTATTAGCATATTTATTATTATTAATAATATCCTGGTAATCATCATAAAAAGCTTCAAAAATAGTGTCGATTCGATAACCTTTAGGTAAATATAGTTTTGAAACACTTCTACACCCTAAGCCAAAGTACTGAAACACGTCTTTTCCTAAATTTTTTAAATCATCAGCCTTATCATTTTCATTAATTATGGCTACAGAGTTTCTATTTTTTCTAATGATATGTGGGTACCTTCCAAAATAGGAATGAAAATAACTTGCCGCATTGTTACTTCCAGTCGCAATAATTGCATCAAAACCATCTAACCTCTCTTTAAATGTAATTTTATTGGTAAAACTTGGTTCTGTAAAAATTATTATCTCCCCTATTTTTCTGATTAAAGTATTATCATTGGATGATAATTTAGCTTGAAGGTGGTGCCCAGCTATTAATACACAAAGCATATCGTGAAATCCAACTAAAGGAATGTTTCCAGCCATTATAATTCCTATGCTTTTCTCAGAAACATTTTTAATGGAATAATTTTCCGTCCAATTTTTAAGGTTATCTTCTAAAAGAAAATCCCCTATAGCCATAAGAGAAGCAAGCACATTATCTTTTGTAAACCAACCATTATAAGCCTTTTGCCTTAAAATTAAATCATCAAACTCATCATAGAATTTGCCATTAATTTGAGAAAGAGAATCATTCTTAGAAATATCTCCAAACTGTTTTAAAAACAATCCAAGTTGAACGAAAGCATTTATTCTTTTTTCTAAACTCATTTAATTATATTTGTAGACGAAATTACTAACATTAAATATCTTAAAGTAATGGCAATTATAATAACTGACGAATGTATAAACTGTGGAGCATGTGAACCTGAATGCCCTAATAATGCAATTTATGAAGGTGGTGACGAATGGAGAGTAAGTGATGGTACTGAGGTAAGAGGGCAATATGCTTTAATGAATGGCACTACTGTAGATGTCGATGCTACTCAAGAGCCTGTTAGCTTAGATTTTTATTACATTTCTCCTGACAAATGTACAGAATGTAAAGGCTTTCATGATGAACCTCAATGTGCTGCTGTATGCCCTGTAGATTGTTGCGTTGATGACGAGGATATTCGTGAAACAGAAGAAGAACTATTGAATAAAAAAGATAGATTGCACCTTTAATGGTTAGCAATGGTACAATATTAGCTACTAAAAACCGTGTATAAGTTGTACACGGTTTTTTTGTGGACAATGTCCACCGATAATTATTAATTAATTTTACTCTCATTGCGGATAAAATAAATTGACAACACACAAATACATATTTATTTTATTTATAAGCATTAGCTCTCATACTTTTGCTCAAAAGGAGACTATCAATTTTGATTCTGAAATTAATTATTTGAATAATCTGGGAAAGGAAATTATCGGAGAAAAAACTGACATCGAAAAAAATAAAATAAACAATAGTTATAAAAGTGTAGTTCTTGAACTTATACTAAATATTGCTTCTTTCGATTACAATTTTGATTCCCTTAAGACAATGAGTGTATTAAAAAATGGGAATTTAAAGATTTATAATTGGGCTTTACCTTTAAGTGATGGGGCGTTTGAATATTTTGCATTCTTACAAATACGAAAATCAAAAACAGAATATGAAATAATTGAACTAATAGACAAATCCGATGAAATTAAAGCTCCTGAGACAAAAGTATTGACGGACGAAAATTGGTATGGCTCATTATACTACAAAATTATTCACAGCAAAAAATTAGGCGAAAATTATTACACTTTATTAGGCTGGGATGGCAATAATAACTTAACCAACAAAAAAATTATTGATGTTGTAAATATCAGTAATATTAGTGCAATAAAGTTTGGTGCTCCAATATTTAAAACGAAAACGAAAATTAAAAAACGTGTGATTTTCGAATACTCAGAAAATGCAGTAATGTCATTAAAATACCATAAAAATTTAGAGAAAATTGTATTTGATTTTTTAGTGCCAGAAAGCTCTAAATTAAAAGGGATTTACGAATATTATGGACCTTCATTAAATAGGTTTGATGCTTTTACCGTTGGAAAAGGAAAATGGCTTTATGATGAAGATATTGAGATTGAACTCGATCGAACCATTAAAGATTTTATGTGGGTTGACCCTAAAGGGAAATAGACTTAATGCTAATACCAATTTATAAATGGCTATTTTGTGGTAAGCTAATTAAAAAGTAATGAAAAATTTAATACCAAGTACCATACTCATAATACTTGTCTTAATACTAGGTTATTCTCAAATCTCATATGCACAAGCAAAGGAAGGTGGGGATAACATTGAAGAAACAAAAGTGAAAAAATCTAAAAGTAGGAATGGGGGCTTCCCTATTTAACTTCTCTGACTTAATTTACGAGGATAATTATTTTCCATCAAACCAAATATTTCTAACATTTGATATTAATAAAAGTGCACGATTCGAACCTGCCTTTGGTATTACCATTACAGAATTTGTAAAATGGTATAGCGTTGATTTAGGAATTATGGGGAAAAAGAAAAAAGAAAACTTTAATCTATTGTATGGAATTCGAGTGGGAGTGAATATGCAAGTTTTCTCCAAATATAGTAACTCTGAAACTTATATGCATGCTGCATTAATAATAGGAGGAGAATACTTATTGGGCAACCATTTTAGTTTAGGGACAGAAATACAACTACGAGGCGGTGATAATAACAATAACGGAATCGTTTATACCAATTCCATGTTTATTTCCAGATTTTATTTCTGAGTTAAATCTTATTCAATTCTTCCTTAACAAAATCTACCAACTCCTTTACATAAGCCTGAGAAAAATTAAACTCAATACCAGCGGTTTCATAAATCTCTCCAATAGACTTAGTATAACCCAATTTTAAAGCAGCTATATATTGATCAATTGCTTTATCCGGATTCAGTTTATAGTTTCTCCAAACTGCGATTGCGCCCAATTGAGACATTGCATATTCTATGTAGTAAAATGGCACCTCAAATAAATGCAATTGTTTCTGCCATAAATTTGTTAGCTCATTATCATTTTCAGTCCAATCTACTACACTACTTCCAAAATCAGCCATTAT
Source organism: Vicingaceae bacterium (assembly GCA_041603555.1). GTDB lineage: Bacteria > Bacteroidota > Bacteroidia > Flavobacteriales_E > Vicingaceae. Next base: position 810 of record JBFIEB010000023.1, on the reverse strand, counting down.
GCTTTTCCACTGCTCATTTCTTTCTTCAACAGTATGAGTTGGATTTTCGTATATCCAATGTTGGAATTTATCAATAGTTGCCACCCAAGGCAAAGTCTCTAAAGACCGATGTAACTGTTCTTTCTTCGCTCTTTTCAAGTCTTCTTCGTTCTCGTAGAACTCGTCCCAATAATCCATTGATAGAAGCTCCATACTCATAGATGCCAATTCTGCTACTTCAGAAGGAAATTCTTTGAAACTTGTCAATTTTAAATCTCTGGTTAAAAATGAATGAATGGCGTGCCCTCCCTCATGAACCATAGTAACTAAATCTTGCTGTGAACCAACCGCATTCATGTAAATAAAAGGAACTCCTATTTCATACAGAGGATAATTAAATCCTCCCGGAGCTTTACCTGATTTAGATTCCAAATCAACATATTCCATTTGTTTCATAATGGCTAATCGCTCTCCAAAATACGGTCTTATTTTATCGAAACATTTAATTGACCTATCCATTAACTCATTCCCTCCTTCGAAAGGTTTTAATGGAGCTTTTCCTTCAGGGTCAACACTTGTATCCCATGGTTTTAATTTATCCACTCCCAATTTTTCTTTTCGTTCAAGGTCAAAAGAATTTGTTACCGGAACAACTTCTTTTGCAATAGCATTATGAAAATCAAAACAATCACTAGTCGTATAATCAAGGAGAGTTACGGCATTTGTCAAATTACTATCTGCCGCTTCAAATGTGTGTGCAGAATAACCAGTGCTATCCGTTGGAGGAGTTCCTACATTTACAGTAATTGTAGTTGCTGTAGTAGCAGTGAC
>JBFIEB010000022.1:0-16149 GCA_041603555.1 Vicingaceae bacterium | reverse complement strand
ACCCGAAGAGCCCACGCCATGTGGAGACTCACTATACGACATTGGGGGGGGGAAACCACTAATTAATTTTAGAGGAGCACCCCATAAACCAGGTATCAAGTAAATCACAAATATTACTGTAGTTATTCCTAACAATACTCTTCCTACTGATAAATTTCCAGCAGGACCATCATGTGGTAAACGAATAAACCCGAATAAATAAATTGCTAATACTCCAAAAACTCCAATCCAAATAGACAAGAAAATTTCCCTTTCAAGCCAATGAGCTTGCATTACCAAATCTGCATTTGACAAAAACTTGAATGCTAATGCCAATTCTAAAAATCCTAAAAATACTTTTACTGTAGTCAACCACCCACCCGATTTTGGTAATGAATTCATCCAGCCTGGAAAAGCCGCAAATAAGGCAAATGGTAAAGCCAATGCTAAAGAAAAACCGAACATACCCCATATTGGTAGCAATCCCCCTATAGTAGCTGATTCCACTAATAATGTTCCAACTATTGGCCCTGTACATGAAAAAGATACTAAGGCTAGTACTAGAGCCATAAAAAATATTCCTATAAATCCACCTCTATCAGAGGCTTTATCAGCTTTATTAACCCAAGAGCTAGGGAGTGTTATTTCAAAAGCTCCCATAAATGATACCGCAAATACGACTAATAAAAGAAAGAAAAAGATATTCATCCCTGCTCCAGTGGATATTTCATTAATTACATCTGGTGGGACAAATCCTGTAACAACACCTCCTAATAAAACATAAATTATAATTATAGAAATTCCATAAAAAATGGCATTTCTAATTCCTTGTGCTTTAGATTTACTTTGTTTTGTAAAAAAACTAACTGTCATAGGAATCATAGGAAACACACATGGAGTAAGTAATGCCGCCAAACCACTACCAAAAGCCAAAAAGAAAATCATCCATAGCGACTTTTTATCTTTATCATCATTTTTATTATCCTTCTTTGTAGATTTAAATATGGCGTCCTCAATTTCAACATCGTTGGTATCCAGACTAGGTAGAGAATCTGAACTAACAGTCTTCGAAAAAGTATCCTCCAGATTTTCTTCTATATTCTCTTCAACACAACCCTTAACTTTTAAACTAAAATCAACATCATAAGGTGGTAAACAATGACTTTCATCACAAGTTTGAAACGAAAATCGACCTTTTAATACAAAGTCCTTTTCACTTAATATTTTAATTTTTCGTGTTAATTTAAATGTATGCGAATGTTGATAGATGTCTTCATCAGCTGCTTCATCATGATAAAATTCTGGTTTGGGTTCTATAACTTTTCCAATAACCTTGTAGTTGGGTGATTTATCTGGCTCTATTTCTGTCGGTATTAAAAAGGAGCCTGAAGGTAAATTTGCTGCATAAACATGCCAATGCTCCACACAAGTAATCTTACCTACAATAACAGCATCGCAACCATCTTGTTCAATACTAAATTTCCAACTTACTTTGTCTTCCGGAAATTCTAATTGCGCATTTACATTCGTTAATAACAAAAAGAATGCAAGCAATGGTAATATATATCTTTTAAATAATCTCATTCAATTAAATATTAATAATAGGATTCCAAAGCTACTTATTTTAACACGAGATAAATGGCAATCTTAACAGCATAATTGTATTCTTAACCAGAAAAAAAGAAAATAAAAAACCGAAACTAAGTTTAGTTTCGGTTAACCCAAAATGTTATATTGTTTTTTTTTAATAAAACTTTATTTCATGAATTCTTTGTATTGGTATTAATGTACCTTGTTTAAGTATAATATTCCTTTCTGTTACTCCCCAGATAGTAGTTTCAACCTTTTTAAAACCAATAGTATCTTCAAATATTATCTTTACTTTTCTTTTTACAGAATTCCCTAACTTCATCCCCTTATTAATTCGAGAATCTCGTTCTGTTCGTTTAATTTCAGAACTTAAAACATCTCCTTTCGGAAAAGCAAATTTAGTAATTTCTTCTTTTTCGACAAGTATCGTTGGATTTTGAGTGATGGTATTCATAAGCTAGGTAGTTTAGAAGGTTAGAGAATAATAAGCCTTAAGTTTAACGTTGAAGTTAACAATAAGTTTCATTTCCAATTTTAAAAATTACAAATTAACATCGTTCAACGATGGCTATTCTTATTTTATAGCTTTTGTACCAATTGTGCCTACCTTTTTTTGTCTCACAATGATCCATATTTGTTTTCCGTTGTCGGATAGATTCTAAACTTTTTCCAATAAGAAACAGACATTCATATCTCTCCAGCTACTGATTCCAAACCCAAGTATCCTGATTGAATTTTACTAACTCATTAAGCTATTGCTTTAATCATATCTTGCTGCGTAATAATATGATGTTTGTCGTTATCATAGCTTACCAATACTGCCTTGGCCCCTTCTTGAAATAGACTAGAAATTGTAGATATTGAAGTATCACCTTTTACAATTGGAAATGGTTTTTCCATAATATTTTTTACAGGTAATTCTTTCAATTCTGGATTTTCACAAAGCTTAGCAAACAAATGATTATCAGTAAGTGATCCAGCAAATCCACCATTTCCAACAACAGGAATTTGAGAAATTCCGTATTGGTTCATTAACAAAATTGCCTGAGAAACAGGGTCATCTTGAGTAACTGTAACTAAATGTTTACCTGCGTGATCTTTAATTAAATCCAATGCATTGGTCTTTTCTTCATCTAAAAACCCTCTGTCTCTCATCCAATCATCATTAAACATTTTACCAACATAACGGCTCCCGTGATCATGAAACAATATCACCACAACATCATCTTCGGTCAATTCATCTTTTAATTGTAATAACCCTTTTATTGCCGAACCAGCAGAATTCCCTACAAATATTCCTTCTTCTTTAGCTAATTTTCTTTGCCAAATAGCTGCATCTTTATCTGTTACTTTTTCAAATTTATCTATAATGTCAAAATTTACATTTTCTGGTAAAATGTCTTCGCCAATTCCTTCGGTAATATATGGATATATCTCATTTTCGTCAAAAACTCCTGTTTCATGGTATTTTTTAAAAACGGAACCATAAGTATCAATCCCCCATATTTTAACATCTGGATTTTTTTCTTTAAGAAATTTTCCAACACCAGAAACAGTTCCACCAGTACCAACTCCAACTACAAAATGAGTTATTTTTCCATCTGTCTGTTCCCAAATCTCTGGACCAGTACTTAAATAATGTGCTTTTGTATTGGATGGGTTATCATATTGGTTTACATACCAGGAATTAGGTGTTTCTGCAGCTAAACTTTTTGAAACCGAATAATATGAACGAGGGTCATCAGGTGGAACATTGGTTGGGCAAACATGTACTTCCGCTCCAACTGCCCTCAAAATGTCCATCTTTTCTTTAGATTGCTTATCACTTAATACACATACTAACTTGTATCCTTTTATAATAGCAACCAAAGCTAGTCCCATCCCGGTATTTCCTGAAGTACCCTCAATAATTGTTCCCCCAGGCTTCAATCTTCCATCAGCTTCTGCATCTTCAATCATTTGAAGCGCCATTCTATCTTTAACAGAATTACCTGGGTTGGTCGTCTCCACTTTTGCTAAAACAGTAGCTTTTACATCTTTACATATGTGGTTTAATTTAACTAGAGGTGTATTCCCTATAGTTTCAAGAATATTATTATAGTACTTCATACTTCAAAATAAAACTTTAGCAAATGTAATAATTACCTACTAGTTTAATCGTATTGGATTGTTTTTACAGGTGATATCTTTGTAATAACATAAGATGGAACAATTAACATTGTAATACACACGCAATAGGTAAGAGCATTAAGCTCAAAAATGTGAAGAAAATTTAATTCGATTGGGACAATGGAAATATAATAAGATTCTTCAGGTAGAGTTAGTAATCCAAAATATTGCTGTATTAAACATAGTGCAACCCCAATAATATTACCATAAAATAATCCTCTTAATATCAAATACATAGCATTAAACAAAAATATTTTCCTCACAGACGAATTAGACATTCCTAAAGTCTTTAAAATTCCTATCATATTTGTTCGTTCTAATATTAAAATTAGAAGTGCCGATATAATGTTAATTACAGCCACAACTATCATTAAAATGATAATAACATTTACATTATAATCTTGTAGATTTAGCCAATTAAAGATATCAGGATTCTGCTCCTTTATAGTAGTTGAGTGTAAATCATACCCAACATGATCGTATACATAATCGCCTAACTTATCAAGGTCTTCATAATTATCTATTAACACCTCAAAACCACCTACTTGATTCTTGTTCCATCCATTTCTTTTTTGAATGTGAGCAATATCTGCTATCACATAAAGATTATCAAATTGCTCTAGACCTGTTTGATATATCCCTTTTACAATAAAATCTTTAGGCCTTAATTTTCCATCCTGTTGAATAAAATAAAGAAACATTTTATCGCCAACAGCTAATTTCATCTTTGAAGCAATGTGGTTAGAAAGTAAAATATTGTTTTCTGAAATAGAATCTTTAACTTCAAAAGATGCCCCGTTTATAATCTTTTTATTGAAAAAACTCCAATCAAAATCGCTCCCTATTCCCTTTACAACAACTCCATAAATTTCTTCTTTTGTTTTAATTATTCCAGCCTTAGTCGCGAAAACCTGAATGTGTTTTATTCCTTCAACTGTATCCAATTTTGGATAAAAATCTTGTTTTTTACTTATAGGGTTAGCTTCATAAGTATTTTGGGATCCATAACTAGTAATTTGAATATGGCTTCCAAACCCTATAACCTTGTTCCTAATCTCTCTTTGAAAACCGCTAACAATACTCAAAGCTACAATCATAACAATTAAACCGAGTGCTATAGCAATTATTGAGATTCTAATAATTGGTTTAGTAAATTTCCTAGAATGATTATCTCCTCTAATTATGTTTTTAGATATGAAATATTCGAGATTCAATTTATTGGTTTTTATTTTGGTTGTTGCCCAACAAAAGTAGTAATTTGTACTAGATGGATTTAAAGCAAATAATAAATATTGTTGTCGTTGGATTTTTATGTGTTCAGTGTTCTGGGCAAGATTCACCACCTAATAAGGAAGCTCTAGTTAAGATTATTGTTAACCAGCCCATTAATAATAAACCAATTATTACAGGAGCCGAACAAACAACTCTTTATTTAGAAAAATTGAAAGGGAAAAAAGTTGGAATCGTTTCTAATCATACATCCATGATAAAAAGCACTCACTTAGTTGATTCATTAGTGGACTTAAAAGTAAACATTGTTCGAGTTTTTAGCCCTGAACACGGGTTTAGAGGAGATGCAGATGCAGGAGAAAAAGTGTTTTCTGATATTGATAAAAAAACAGGGCTGCCAATTATTTCTCTTTACGGAAAAAATAAAAAACCTACCCCTGAACAAATTAAAGATTTAGATATTGTGATATTTGACATTCAAGATGTAGGAGCAAGATTTTACACTTACATTTCTACTATGCACTATGTTATGGAAGCATGTGCTGAAAATAATAAAGAATTAATTATTTTGGATAGACCAAACCCTAATGGGCATTATGTTGATGGTCCTATTCTTGAAGAAGAAAATAAATCTTTTGTTGGTATGCATCCTGTTCCAATAGTACATGGAATGACAATAGGTGAGTATGCTCAAATGATTAACGGTGAAAAATGGTTAGAGAGACAAGTTCAGTGCAATATTTTTATCGTAAAAACAAAAAATTACGTTCATTCTAAACATTATATTTTGCCTATTAAGCCATCACCCAACTTACCGAATATGAGTTCTATTTACCTTTACCCTTCATTATGCTTATTTGAAGGAACCCCTATAAGTGTTGGCAGAGGGACTGACAAGCCCTTTCAGGTCTTAGGACACCCTAAAATGAAATCGGACAGGTATTCTTTCATTCCTAAAAGCATGGCTGGTGCTAAATCTCCTAAACTTGAAGGGGAAAAATGTTATGGCTACAACTTATCTTTTTTTGGTGAGGAGTACATGAAAGGAAAAGGGAGTCTAAATCTTTACTGGTTATTAGAAATATATACTCAATTTCCAGAAAAGGATGGGTTTTTCAATAACATGTTTGACCTACTAGCTGGAACAGATAAATTACAGCAACAAATTATTTCTGGTAAAACAGAAACTGAAATTTATACCTCCTGGGAAAATGGGCTTACTAATTTTAAAAAAATTAGAAAAAAATATCTATTGTATGATGATTTCGAATAGCTAAATGTCCAAGACAATTATCAATAGCCATTCTAAGATTTATTTGCTTGTTATAATCATATTAGCTATCAAGCTAATACTATTGCCATATTCTCAAACAGAAAGTGCAGATGCTGTTTCTCGAATTTTTGAATCGATAAATTGGATGAAAAACCCAATTTGGATAAAAAAAAGTGTTTGGGCACCCTTTCATTTTTATATTAACGGAGTAGCACTTTTTGTATGGGATAATCGAGTAATAACCCCAAAAATCGTTAATATTTTATTTTCTTCATTTACGCTAATTCCTTTTTACTTTTTAACTAAAAGAGAATTTAATAAAAACGGAGCTATAATTGCTGCTATTTTCCTAGCTGTATCTCCTATCCTATTCCGAAATAGTTTTTTAGCTTTATCTGAAACTCCTTATTTATTTTTCCTGACCCTAACTATTAACCTACTATCAAAAGCAATTAGAGAAAACTCCTTTATTTATATCTTTTTATCAGGAATATCCATAACAATTGCTGCTGGCATAAGATATGAAGCGTGGATTATTATTGGGGTTTTAAGTTTGATTATCATATTAATTAGGAGATGGAAAATGTTTTTATTATTTAATCTTGCTGCTTTGTTATTTCCATTGTATTGGTTGCTATCAAACTTTATTGAGACTGGGAATCCACTCTATAGCATTCAGGGAACATACAACTATGCCCTAGATGTCATGGATGGAAATGCCAATATGGACTTAGAGTCTTACTTAAGAAGAATATGGTATTTCCCCTTTTCATGGATAATAGCAATTGGTATCCCTTCAGGATTCATAATTCTAAAAATCTTTTTTAAAAGTTACAGCAAAAAGTACTTTAACAAATCATATTTTCTTTATTCCATTCCATTTTGGATAATGTTTACCTTTTTTCAATACAACACCTTCAATGGTGTCCTACTTACACAACATAGATATACAGGGACATTGGTAATCTTGAGCTTACCATTTATTGCTTTATACTTTAATAACCTTACTTCTAAAAAATTAAAACTAGCTGTAGTATATGGACTACTTACCATTTCTTTATCTTTTGTATATAATTCTAATGGGATTATTCCATTGCCTAGACTGGAAGACCAATCTAACGTAAGAATTTCCGAAATCATTAATAAAAACATATTACCCACATCTTGCCTGATTATCGATTTTATTGGATGGGATAACACATACTATCTTGCACTAAGGACAAACCTCCCCAATGAGCAAATAGTAATTACAGAAGGGGCAAAACACTCAAAAATTCCTCTAGAAATTATTAGAAAAAAGTTCATAAAACATAATGAAGGTATTATCCTGCTAAATAAAAATTCAAAATTATTCAAAGAACTGTCGCCAAATAACTTTAACATAGAAAATCATCAAATAAATTTTAGTAAGTTATATCAAAAAGGTGATGTCATTCTTTTTAGTTGGTCAAAAGATATTCTTCCCAACTAACTATTTCCTAACTTTAGTTCCAATCATTTAATATATGCCTTAATTCATTTAAAATTACAGCCGTAGCTCCCCAAACAATTTTCCCATTCAATTCAAAAGATGGAACTTCTATTTTTAAACCTGTGTTTATTTTAACCTTATTTAAGATAAGCTCATTAATTTGAATTAAGTCTGAGAGTTTGACAAGTACAATTTCTGCAACTTCTCTTTTGTCGATAATAAATTTTGGCGAATAATTAACAAAACCAATTACGGGCGTTACCAAAAAATTACTAACTGGAATGTACATGTCAGTTAATTTTCCAATAGTCTCAACATCAGCTATTACAATACCAACCTCTTCATTCGCTTCACGAAGAGCTGTATATTCAATATCTATATCCCCTTCTTCTACCTTACCTCCAGGAAATGAAATTTGCCCACTATGAGTCCCTTCATAAATGGGTCGTTGAATTAAAACAATATGAGGTTCATTTTCTTTTAAATAAAAAAGAATCAAAACACCACTCTTTTTTGCGGCATCCATATTGAAAGTTCCATAATCTATTTTTCGGTAAGGTATTGCTTCTAACTGAGCCTGTTTCCCAGGAAGTTCCTGCTGCAATTTTTCTAATAAATATAATTTTAAAGAAATCATCATTCCCCTAAAACAGATTTAACAGCTTTATATTCAAATCCATTTTCAGTATATAACCTCAATAACTTTTTATCGATAGTGAATTCAATTTTAGTATACTGGATAGGTAAAATAATCGATTGTTTTAAATCAATTAGTCCATAAAGATTATTTAACTGTACTAATAATACTTGATTATGAAACCAGCTAATAGATTCATATTTCGGAGCAACAACAAATGAGCCTTTTTTATCAATTATTCCAAAACTATTCTCTTTTTTAACGAATGCTAAATCATTAATAAACCCCGAGGTATAATCAAAATTATAGGGGATTTTAAGCTTGGTATCATAATCACAATAGCCCCATTGTCCATGCCTTTTTATGGCTATTAATTCCGAAGATATTTCTCCAATATCTTCAAATAAAGCAGGCATAAATTTTTCACCACTCCTATTAATTAATCCAAATTTTCCTTCCGTAATTGTTCTTGCAAAACCTCTATCATTAAATAATCCCCAATTAATAGCTCCTTCTGTGTAAGGCAATAATAATTCAATAACAACCTCACCATTGGAATTAATGTAGCCATAGAAATCATCTTTTATAGCCATAGAAAATCCATTTTCAATTTCGGTTAATTGATCGTAAATTGGTTTAACAGTATAATCTCCTTTAGAATTAATTACTCCGTAGAATCCATTTTCTTGTATCCTAATAAATTCATTTTTTAAGTTGTCTATCCACTCATATTTTGGCTTAATCACGTAAAATAAATTAGTGTCAATTATTCCATATAAACCATTTTTTTTGACATATGTAATATCATTATTAAAATCTCCGACAGACTCATATTCCAACCCAACTTTCAAATTTCCTTTCCTATCAATAAAACCATATTTACCATTTAATTCAACGGATATATATTGATTGTCTGTTTCTCCAATTTCATCATAAATAGTAGGTACAATAGTTTCGCCTGTTCTATTAATGATTCCATATTTTTCATCTTTTCCCACAATAGCTAATCCATTAACAAAAGGTTCGGCCTCATCATAGTCAAATGGGATAACAATAATATTCTTCTTATTAATAAAACCGACCTTATTGTTTAACGAAACAGCTGCTGCTCCTTCAGAAAAGTTTGAACTCCAGCTATAAATTGTAGGTATTACTTCTTTTAAACCCTCATTTACAAAACCCCATTTATTATTTTTTTGGATTTGATAATAGTGAGTATTTGCCAAAATATAATCTTCTTCCAATTCCTCTTTAAAGGGATAATCTGGAAATTCATTTAAGAATTTCTTAATATTATTTGGCGTACGAATTTGAGTTGATAAATTGTAAATATTTCTCCATGCTGTTGGAACCAAAGGATTATTAGGATAGGTTTTAACAAAACTAGAATATTCTTTCACCGTTTTATTTACCGTAGCTAATTCATAAATATTTTCTTGAGCTTTCTTAATGTAATTACTTGTTGGCTGTTCTTGTAAAAACCGCACATTATTTTCTATTGTGTTATTTACAGTATATTCTTTAAAAAGTTGCTTATCATAACTTGCCACGGATTCATTTATCTGCTCCGCATTAGGATATGTCTCGATAAATACTTTGTAAGCATAAGAAGTATTCAATTGTTTGGCTTCTTCAAATGCTATTGCATCTCTATTCTTAACAGCCGTTTCGATTTGAAGTGCTCCAATATTAGACTTAATAAAATGATTATAAGATTTTATAGTATTTACTTCTAGAGCATAGATAAAACATTTTTCATCAACACTATCCCGGTGTTTGTATATAGAGTTCGAATCAACATCTAAAATTTTATACTTGATTTTCTCTTTCTCCGAAGTACCTATACCAAAAGTAGAAGTAGCAATTTTGACATAATATAATGCCGAATCTAAGTCATAAAAAGGATTATCATTTCTCGAATAGATAATACTTAAACCATAAGCAGCTGGAGCAGGTTGTTTTTTTAGTGCTTTATAGAACAGTGTTTTTGCCTTAAAATAATCGTGAATTTTCAACGCCTCAAAACCCTTGCTTAAATTACCTGCATTTAAATTAACAGTAAAAAATAAGAGGATAAAAACGGTAAGTGTTATTTTATGCAATCGATTCAATGTAAAACTATTTCTTAATTTTCGCGTAGATTAATAAACAACTAAATTAGCAATACAAAATTTCTTCCAAAAAACTTTGTACTTATATATGGATAAGTTTTACACATATGTATTAATCTTCTTTTCTGTAATTTTTACAGCGTGTAATACTTCCGATATTCAAAACAGTAGTCACAAAAGCAACGTTCTTTATAAAGATTTAGATAGTATAAAAAAAGATGGAACTTTAAAAGCACTCATTAATTATAGTTCTACAAGCTATTTTATTTATAAAGGAAACCCTATGGGGTTTGAGTATGAATTGTTAAAAAAATACTCAGAGTATATCGGTGTTGAGTTGCAAGTTATTCCTATTCAAAATATGGATAGCATTTTCGTTGAATTAAATAAAGGTACTGGAGATATTATTGCTGCCAATCTAACTATTACACAAGAACGATTACAGAAAATACAATTCACGGAACCTGTTGTAATTACAAAACAAGTATTGATACAGAGAAAACCTGATAATTGGAGAATCGTAGGAAAAAAGAAATACCAAGAACATCTGTTACAATCGCCACTAGAACTTGCTGATAAAATAATTACCGTTAGAGAAGGATCTTCATTTTATGCGCGATTAAAAAATCTATCCAATGAAATTGGCTCACCAATAAATATTAAAACTGTTTCAGGTGAAACTACAATGGAAAATTTGATAGAAGATGTTGCTAACAAAAAAATCGAATACACAGTTGCTGATAAAAATATTGCTTATGTAAATCAATGGCATTATCCTATTATTGATTATAGCCTTGTGATAAGTTTAGATCAAAAAATAGCTTGGGCTTCTCGCAGTAATTCAGATAGTTTAATCGTTTCTATTAATACTTGGTTAGTTGATTATCAGAAAACCAAAAAATTTAAGATGCTTTATAATAAGTACTTTAAAAATCAAAAAGGTTTTAATAAAAGAGTCAATCATAAATATTATACTCTTACTAGCGGATCAATTTCTGGCTACGATGAAATCATAAAAAAACACGCTCCAGCAATAAATTGGGACTGGGAGTTATTAGCTGCTTTAATTTATCAAGAATCTCATTTTAAAAATGATGCGATTGGTTGGGGAGGAGCTTTTGGGTTAATGCAATTTATGCCACAAACTGGAGCAAAATATGGTGTTGATAGTTCTTCTAGTCCTGAAGCCAATATTATTGCAGGCACTAAATACATTAAACGATTAAATAACATTTGGGAACCGCTTGTGACGGATAGTTTAGAACGAATTAAATTTATTTTAGCTTCATATAATGTTGGTCCAGGACATGTGTTGGATGCCCAAAAATTGGCGGATAAGTACAACAAAAATCCTACCCTCTGGGAAGATGTAGGATACTATTTATTACATAAATCTGAACCTAAGTATTATAAAGATGAAGTTGTAAAACATGGTTATTGCAAAGGATACATTGCTTTTAAATACGTGAATGAAATTATGAATCGATATGAGCATTATAAAAATATGATGCAAGAAAATAGTTTAGCTGAGAAATAATTATTTTTGGATGAAACACCATTCCAAAAAATAATTATGAGCTGGATAAAAACGATTAATTACAAAGAAGCAGATTCGAACTTAAAAAGAACTTACGATAGAGTTAAAGGACCGAACAATAACATTGATAATGTTCTACTAATTCACAGCTTAAGACCTCACTCATTAATTGGACACATGACTTTATATAAAAGCGTGTTGCACAATTCAAATAACACACTTCCAAAGTGGTATTTAGAAGCTATTGGTGTTTATGTAAGCTATTTAAATCAATGTAATTATTGTGTTGAACATCATTCTGCTGGTTTGAAAAAACTATTAAATGATGATGCAAAATCAGAACAATTATTACTAGCTATTGAAAATGGATTGTTAAAAGATTATTTAGATGCTAAATATTACGAAGGGATGAATTATGCTCGCCTACTCACTTTGGAATTATTTAATGTCTCAAAACAAAATATTGATCATCTCAAAAAGGAAGGGTTTACAGAAGGAGAAATTTTAGAAATAAATCAGGTAGCCAGTTATTTTAATTATGTTAACCGAAGTGTTGTTGGGTTAGGAGTTAATTCTGATGGTGATGTTTTAGGATTATCTCCGAATAATAGTGATGACCCAAAAAATTGGAATCATCAATAATATTTTTATCTTCACTATGTAATATAACCCGAACATTATGAGAAAACTGAATACATTTTTACTTTTTACCGTGTTATTGTTTACTTTTTATACTCATGCGCAAAAAGCCGGAATTATTGGTGGGATGAATTTAGCATCAATGTCATTTAGTGACACTTCAACCGTTAATGAAACAAAATATAGTAGTGTAAATGGATTTCATTTTGGATTAAGAATTGAATTTCCTATTTCTGAGAAAATATTTTTTGAACCTGGATTTGTGATTTCAAAACAAGGTTCACAATTTGAATTTGAAGAGACCACTACTCAACCTGATCAGAGCGGTAGCGGGTTCGATGAAAGTCACATGTCTGTGATTAAAACTACTGTAAACTCAACTTATTTAAATGTTCCTCTTAATGTAAAAGTAAAGTTTGCAGTAAAGAATTCTAAAATTTTCGTTTCTGCTGGACCATATCTTGGTTTAGGAATGGGTGGAACCATGTCAACTAAAACAAATACTACCATTACTTCCACTAATCCATTAAGTCAATCATCAGAGATAAAATCAGAGACTGAAGACACTTCAATTCCATGGGGGTCTCATGATACTGATTTCCTTAAAAAAATGGACTTTGGACTTGGCTTTGGTACAGGTATAGAAGTTAAGAAAATACAAATTGGTGTTGGATATAATCTAGGTTTTGCTAATATATCGACTAACACAGAAAACATTCCTTCTATTAAAAACAAGGTATTACAGATTTCTATTGGCTATTATTTTGATGGAGATTAATCTTGAAAAAATTAATTGTTTAAAAAAGCCCAACTCTATGAGTTGGGCTTTTTTAGTTAAAAGGAAAACATCATTAGGCATTAGCCTCTTGTTTAATTAGATTTAGTGCAGAACCTGCTCTGTACCAATCTATTTGCTGCGCATTGTAAGTATGGTTTAACATAATAGTATCAACTGAACCATCAGCATGACTAACTTCTAAAGTCAATTGTTTTTTAGGAGCAAAATCAGCTAAATCTGAGAAAGAAAAAGTATCATCTTCTCTTATTTGATCATAATCTGCTTCATTTGCAAAAGTTAATCCCAGCATTCCTTGCTTCTTCAAATTAGTTTCATGAATACGCGCAAATGATTTCACAATCACTGCAACAACACCTAAATGTCGAGGCTCCATTGCTGCATGTTCTCTTGAAGAGCCCTCTCCATAATTATGGTCTCCTACAACAATACTGGGAATTCCAGCGGCTTTGTAAGCTCTAGCTGTAGCAGGAACTTCACCTTTTTTTCCAGTAAGCTGGTTAACCACTTCGTTAGTAGCTCCTCCAAATGCATTTACCGCGCCTATCAAACAATTATTAGATATATTATCTAAATGACCTCTAAACTGCAACCATGGTCCAGCCATAGAAATATGGTCAGTAGTACATTTACCTTTAGCCTTAATTAACAATTTAGCTCCAGTAATGTTTTCACCGTTCCAAGCAGTAAACGGAGACAGTAACTGTAACCGTTTAGATTCTGGGTTTACAACTACTTGTATTCCACTTCCATCTTCAGCAGGTGCTTGGTAACCATTGTCCTCCACTGCAAAACCTTTACTTGGCAATTCATCACCAGTTGGCGGATCCAATTTTACTTGTTCTCCTTTGTTATTTGTTAAGGTATCTGTGATAGGGTTAAATCCTAAATCTCCCGAAATTGCAATTGCGGCAACCATTTCTGGTGAAGTTACAAAAGCATGGGTGTTTGGATTTCCATCAGCACGTTTAGAGAAATTTCTATTAAACGAATGAATGATAGTGTTTTTTTCGCCTTTATCAGCACCAGCTCTATCCCATTGACCAATACAAGGTCCGCAGGCGTTGGTAAATATCTTAGCATTTAAATCCTCAAAAGGTTTTAATAACCCATCTCTTTCTGCAGTGTAACGAACTTGCTCTGATCCTGGATTAATTCCAAATTCAGATTTAGTTGTTAATCCTTTATCGACTGCTTGTTTTGCGATAGAGGCTGCTCTTGCTAAATCTTCATAAGAAGAGTTGGTACAGGAACCTATTAATCCCCAATCCACTTTTAAAGGCCATTCATTTTGAGTTGCTTTTGCTCTCATTTCAGCAATTGGTGTTGCCAAGTCAGGGGTAAAAGGTCCATTTACATGAGGCGACAAAGTAGATAAATCTATTTCAATAACTTGATCAAAATATTGTTCTGGATTTGCATAAACTTCTGCATCACCTGTTAAATGCTCTGCAATTTTATCAGCGGCTTCAACAATATCTGCTCTATCAGTTGCTTTTAAATACCTCCTCATCGAATCATCGTAACCAAAAGTAGATGTTGTTGCTCCTATTTCAGCACCCATATTACAAATGGTCCCCTTTCCTGTTCCCGATAATGATTCGGCCCCATCGCCAAAATATTCTACAATAGCTCCAGTACCACCTTTCACCGTTAAAATTCCCGCTACTTTTAAAATAACATCTTTAGATGCTGTCCAACCATTTAACTTTCCTGTTAGCTTAACACCGATAAGTTTTGGCATTTTTAATTCCCAAGCCATTCCCGCCATCACATCGACAGCATCCGCTCCACCAACACCAATAGCAACCATTCCTAAACCACCAGCATTAACTGTGTGAGAATCCGTTCCTATCATCATCCCTCCAGGGAAAGCATAATTTTCTAATACTACTTGGTGGATAATTCCAGCACCTGGCTTCCAAAAGCCAATTCCGTATTTATCACAAACAGAGCTCAAAAATTTAAAAACTTCATTGTTTTCATTTATTCCATCTTGTAAATCTTTACTTGCTCCAATTCGTGCTTGAATCAAGTGATCAGCATGAGCTGTAGATGGAACTGCAACTTTAGCCTTTCCTGCTTGCATAAATTGAAGTAACGCCATCTGTGCCGTTGCATCTTGCATGGCTACTCTATCCGGAGCAAAATCTACATAAGAATTTCCTCTTTCATAAGCCTGCGTAGCTTCACCCTCCCAAAGATGTGTGTAAAGAATTTTTTCGGCTAAGGTTAAAGGCTTGCCGACCGCCTTTCTTGCTGCTGCAACCTTTTCTGGGTATCTTGCGTAAACAGCCTTAATCATTTCTATGTCAAAAGCCATAATAAAATGTTTTAAGTGGTTAATAAATCAGCTGATTGTACATTGGTGCATACGTTTGACTTCTCAAACATTAACAGTAATACTCACAACCTTTTAAAAAACACAGCTTATTATGGATAATTTCTCTTGCCAACCTCACACTATCCTGATTAGGATATCCCAACTTGCTGTAATGAACTGCAAATGTACAAAATTCTGGAAAATTGTGCAAAGATTATAAGGTGTAATTTTAAAACAATTATTGTAAATTTGACCCCATGAAAAAATTATTATCGATACTTATAGTTTCAGCTGTACTTTTTATAGCTTGCGACAAAGAAAAAGAGCCTATCATACAACAAGGTGCCACTCCACCACCAAATAGCGGCCCTCAATTAATCTTTAAATTTAAATT
>JBFIEB010000021.1:0-16538 GCA_041603555.1 Vicingaceae bacterium | reverse complement strand
TGGTAATGCAAAAATTGCTGTGTTGTTAGAACCAATTACATTTCCAACACAATCGAAAGCTCCGGTTACTGTAACCACATATTTAATTTGATAGGTGAGCTTATTGCTTAGGTTTAGCTGAACATTTTTGTTGTCAATTACCTGAACAGTCCCTATCGTAATTCCGTTGGTAATGGAGTAGATAGCAGCCAACATTCCAGCATTATCTATTGCTTCGCTAAAAGTTACTACAACGGTCGAATCGGCTATGGCATTTGCCTCTGTAATTTGCGGTAGAGCCACATCTGGATTAATTCCACTAGCAGTATTCAATGTTCCCGGTGTACCACCAAACCACTTGGTAGAAGCTATCCAATTATCTGCCTCTCCACAAGGGTTATTGGGGTCTATCATTTCTAAGCTCCAGCCTCCATCTTTTTTATCCTCATCTCTATACCACGTATCATAATAATGCACTTTATGAACTAAGGTGGTATCTGGAGCGTACAAGGTTATTTCATCATCTGCATTGTTTAATGATGGTAAGCTGTTTACGGCAATCACCTTCCCAAAGGGTGAAAATTGACCTACAAAACTATTATCACAAATGATTATATACTCTCCGGGTAAAATTTTCCCCACTCCTAATTGATCCATACTTGTCAAATCCGAAATCCAGCAATTGGTTAAATCAATAATCTTATTGGTGTTATTGAATAACTCTAAATAATCTTCTGTAGGCAATCCATTGGTAGGAGATGGGTCTGGATACAGTTCATTAATAACAACTTCATATTTGGTTGGTGGTTTTCCGATACCAAAATCTATAAAATTGGGGTTTAATGTGTTTCCCGAGCAATCATTTGCACCTGCTATTGTTAAGGTGTAAACTGTTGAAGAATCTAATGCAGGATTAATTGTTAGAGTTACTCCTTGGTTGTTTCCATTAACTGTAACTAGTGTAACTGTAATTCCTCCGGTCAACGTATAAACAGCATTTGCTAAACTGGTGCTATCCATTGTCTCATTAAACAGCACGCTTATTTGAGTTGCTGAGGTTGGAATAACAGATAAATAAAGTGGTGCCTGAGTATCTGGCAAGGTATCATAAACAGAATTTTGAGTTCCGGGTGTACCTCCATTTGGATCCAAAGAAGCAATCCAGTTTAGTGAATTACTACAGGGGTGAATCGGATTAATTCTTTCCAATGTCCAGCCTCCATTATCTTTTACAGCATCTTGATACCAGCTAATGTCATAATTTACAATGTCTAACACATTGCTATTGTCATCCATCAATGTTAGACTGTCTCCCCCGTTGGTCAAAGCCGTAAAGGAGCTTATTCCTATTACATTTCCATAAGAAGTATATAATGCTGTATCGTTTACATCACAAAGAATAACATATCCATTAGGTTGTAATACAAAGTTTGGCAGGAGTTTCACCGTTGTAGAATTAATGAATTGCCAATTATTCAAGACATAAGCATTGTTAGATGCATTATAAAGTTCAACAAACTCTTCAATTGGTAAACTTATCTGTGGGCTAGGGTCAGCAAAAATTTCATTAATAATTACATCTCCAAGGTTTGGAGCAATTACCACCAAATAAGTAAATGGTTCAACAACAGTAGTAATGGCATTAGTTGTGGTGTCTTCAACATTTGTAATGGTTAAATTATAAGGTTGAGCATTTACAAATGGTATAGCAAAAGTTAAGTGCACCAATGATGTGTCTACGGCATCTCTCACCGAAACGCTAGGATTGCCTATGCCTCCATCAACAGAATAATTAGTTAGTGTTTGAGCGGTACTTAAATCAACCGGCTCATTAAAATAAACATCTAAATTCGTTGAACTTAAAACAATAAGTGAATCAATTTGTGGAGCAGAAGTGTCCCCTACAATTGGTCCTACACTAAAATTATCAAAGAAATGATTGTTAATTGGCCCAGCTGCTGCAGATTGGGTAATGGCAATTCCGAAAAAATTTGATGTATTAATAGAATTGTCTACAATACTTCCATAATTGATTAAACTGCTTGCTGCCCCATCATCATAAAACAATGTCCAATTATCAATTGCATCTCTGGTTACACGAACATCAAATGGATTATTAGTGCTGCTGTTTACACTTCCATCTGGTCCATCTATTAAAATAGTTGGAACACCAGCAATAATTTTATAGAGAGAAACTTCATCCGTGGTTCCTCCAATTCTAACAAAATAACCATTATTTGGAGTCGTTACATTTGCAACATCGGAAATTAAATAAACATCTACATAATTAGCCCCTGAAGTACCAAATTTCATATTAAAATAAAAATCCCATTGAGCACTTAAGGCTAATGTGGATGGTGTGCTTAAATAATAATTATTTGCCGTTGGGCTTTGAGAATTTAATTCGTTTGTAGTAACCGTAAATAAGGCATTATCTCCAGACCAAACTGGATTAACAACAAAATCACCATCTGTAAAATCATCTGTAAATTGAGAAAACCCTAATTGTGCGGAAACAATTAATGACAGTACCGTGAGCGACTTTTTTAGCATGGAATAAAAATACCGAATTTGTTTCTTTTATCTCATTAATTTAATAATAAGTTAAAATCATAAATTTTATGTCCTTTTCATGTTGTAAGCTTTAATTATAGTAGATTTTTTATTCTACTTTTGGTATAAAATTAATTCAAGATGAAAATAGCGGTTGTTGGTGCTACTGGAATGGTAGGTGGAGTAATGCTAAAGGTTTTAGCTGAAAGGAATTTTCCAGTAACGGAATTAGTCCCTGTTGCTTCGGAAAGATCAGTTGGAAAAGAGATCGTATTTAAAGAAAAAATGTACAAAATTGTAGGTCTTCAAGAAGCTGTTAATGCACAATGTAATATTGCTATTTTTTCTGCTGGAGGTAATACCTCTTTGGAGTGGGCTCCAAAATTTGCAGCCGCTGGAACAACAGTTATTGATAATTCTTCCGCTTGGAGAATGAACCCTAACAACAAATTAATTGTGCCCGAAATAAATGCGGATGTGCTGTCAATTGATGACAAAATAATTGCTAACCCTAATTGTTCAACCATTCAAATGGTAATGGTGATGGATCCTCTTCATAAAAAATATGGCATTAAAAGAACCATTGTTTCAACTTATCAATCCATTACTGGTACAGGAGTAAACGCTGTGCAACAAATGGAAAATGAAAGAAATGGGGTTGAGGGTGAAATGGCTTATCCGCATCCAATAGATAGAAATTGTTTACCACATTGTGATGTTTTTGAAGAAAATGGATATACCAAAGAAGAAATGAAATTGGTAAATGAGCCTAAGAAAATTTTAGGTGATGACACCCTAAAAATTACTGCAACTGCTGTTCGTGTTCCTGTAGTTGGTGGTCATTCTGAAGCGGTAAATATTGAATTCGAAAATGATTTCGATATAACAGAGCTTCGTACAATTTTAAGTGAAACTGATGGCGTCACTTTACAAGATGATGTTAGCAACAACGATTATCCTACACCTTTACATGCTGAAGATAAAGATGATGTTTTTGTAGGAAGAATTAGAAGAGATGAGTCTCAATCAAATACAGTTAACATGTGGATAGTTACAGATAATCTTAGAAAAGGAGCCGCAACAAATGCTGTTCAAATTGCAGAATATTTAGTTGAAAAGAATTTGATCTCTAACGAAAAATTGGAAACCATTTAAAGAATTTTAATGTAATTTAGTTGTTAAATTTTAATCTTATGAAAAAGCTAACTTTAGTATTTTTAACCCTAGTCCTTTTAGGAACAGAATCCTTTGCGCAAGCTGAAAACTATCAAAATGTTCGTTTTGATTTTGGATTTAGTTTCCCCATACCCATGAGTAGTAGATTATCTGGAGGGTTTGGATTTACGCTTGAACCAAAGTTCCAAGTAACTGACAAACTCACAATTGGTGGTAGAGTTGGTTTCTATTTTATGAGTGGCAACGGACTAGGTTATATTGATGCTTATGATTTTGATGAAACGAACCTAGAACTAAGTGTTGGTGGAGCAGTGAACGCATCTGCTTTAGGAGAGTATTTTTTAACTGAAGGTCGAGCAAGACCTTTTGTTGGTATGGGTCTGGGATATTATGTTGGTGGGGCCGCATCAGTTAGTGCTGTAACAATTGGTGGTCCTGAGGCAGATGTAAGTGCTGATGCTTATGCAAGCCCTGGAATATCGCCTACTTTGGGGTTTCATTTTGGAGTACTAAAGCTGACGGTTAGCTATCATTTAATATTTTCAGGAACTGATATCAATGTAACTGTTAAAGGAGCGGGGCCTTCTGGTGTTGATGAAATTTATTCACAAAAAGAAAGCAATGATTTTATCGAATTCAAATTAATGTTAGGAATAGGAGGCCGTCCTAAAAATTAGTACGGTTTATGGATACATCACTTATTATAATTTTTATTGGATTATTAATTTTTGGTGCCCATTTATTCAACGGTCTTTTTAAGTTCACTAAAATCCCTAATGTTTTAATTCTATTAGTCATTGGGATTATTATTGGACCAATATTAGGTTTTGTAAAAGAAGTACATTTTGGGGCTGTTGGTCCTATTTTTACATCCATTACTTTGGTTTTAATTTTGTTTGAAAGTGGAACCAATTTAAAGGTTGGAGAATTATTTAAATCTATTGGCTCTTCTTTTTTGGTAACCCTGTTTAATTTTATTGTAAGTGCCGTTATTGGAACTGTAGTTGCGTTTACATTTTTTTCTGATTTAGATATTTTGAGCGCTACTTTTTTTGGTGTAATTATCGCTGGAACTTCTTCTGCTGTTGTTATTCCTATGATTAAGCAGCTAAAAATGAACAGCAAAGGTTATACTACCCTAATGTTAGAGTCTGCTTTAAGTGACGTACTTTGTCTGGTTATAGGGCTAGCGCTTTTACAAGCAATGAAACAAGGCGTTTTTGAAATTGGAGCCATATTTAATGCCATTTGGAAATCCTTTTTATTTGCTTTTTTAATTGGTTTTGCAGGAGGTTTTATTTGGTCTATCATCATTAAGTTTACCCGTATTATAGAAAACTCTAAGGTGATGAACTTAGCTATCGTTTTTATCATTTATGGTTTTACTGAATACCTAAAACTAAATGGAGGAATAGCTGTTTTAATTTTTGGAATAACCCTAGGTAATGCTCATTTGTTACAAAATACTTTTTTAGGGTTTATTTTTCCTTCAAAAGAATTGTTAGAAAACGAAAAAGATTTTTTTAGTGAATTAGTATTTATTCTTTCTACTTTCTTTTTTGTCTATGTGGGTGTTTGTATGAAATTTGGTAGTGTTAGTGTTTATTTGTTAGCATTTTTAATAGTATTTCTAATTATTCTTATTCGTCCAATTTCTATAAAACTACTAGTCAGAAGCAAAATGGAATTTAAAGATCTAACCATTATGTCAGTAATGGCCCCAAAGGGTTTAGTTCCTGCAATTTTAGCCTCTATTCCTATACAATACGGAATGGCAGGAGGCGAGAGTATCCAAATGTTGGCCTTTGCAGTTGTATTATTAAGCATATTAATTTGTTCTATTTTGGTAATTATTTTAAGTAAAAATCCTACTAAAATAGGTTACTTAAGTAAGGTATTAGGGAAAAAGGAGGAAGAAGAAGTATTGGAAAACACCTTTAAACAAAATTTATCAGAAGGTACCGGTATTAGTGACGATGGGAATGTGAACGAATCTAATTCAGAAAACTCTACAAATGATGACCCCGCTTAACCCTTTTCATTTAGCCATTCCTGTAAAAAACTTGCAACTATGTCGAACATTTTATCGAGATGTTTTAGGGTGCGAAGAAGGTAGAAGCTCTGATAAGTGGGTAGATTTTAACTTCTTTGGACATCAGTTTGTGATTCATGAAACTCCTAAAGGAAATCATAAATCAGACTCCAATCCTGTTGATGGTAAAGAGGTGCCAGTTCCTCATTTTGGGGTAGTTTTAGCTTGGGCAGATTGGGAAAATTTGACTAAAAAATTAACCGATTTAAATACCCATTTTCTCATAGAGCCATACATCCGTTTTAAAGGAGAGGTTGGCGAACAAGCAACTATGTTTTTTTTAGATCCCGAAGGGAATGCCCTAGAATTTAAGGCTTTTAAAGATCAGTCTAATTTATTTAAAAAATAAAAGGTGACTGAAGAAACCATAAAGCTAGTTGTTTACGTTCATGCAGGGTTTGGTGGGCTAGCATTATTAGGTGGACTCGTTGCTTTAATTGCTAAAAAAGGAAGCAAGATTCATAAAAAAGCAGGAAAGTTTTTTTATTACACGATGTTATCCTCTGCCTTGGTGGCATTAATTATTTCGTTATTGCCTAAGCATGAAAACCCATTTTTATTCGCTATCGGAATTTTTAGCTCTTATTTTGTGCTAACTGGTTATCGCTCGTTGAGGTTTAAAAAAGAAGTGCCTAGTTTAATTGTAGATAAAATAATTGCATGGATAATGATTGTTACTGGAATTGCAATGGTAGCTTATCCAATTATTCTTAAAGGTTCCATCAATATTATTTTAACTGTATTTGGTATTTTGGGGTTAATTTTTGCCATTCAAGATTTAATTGGCTTCAAGAACCCTGAAAAATTAAAAGCTAGTTGGCTACAAGCACACTTAGGAAAAATGACTGGAGGATACATCTCTGCTGTTACGGCTTTTGTTGTAGTAAATAACTTAATTCCTGGTATTTATGGGTGGTTTACTCCAGGAGTAATTGGAGGTGTTTACATTGTTTATTGGAGTAGAAAGGTGAAGAAAAGATAAAGTGGACAAACAGCAACATATCTTTATTGATTATTACAAAACCCCAGTTGGTGAACTTATTCTAGGTTCTTATAATGATCAACTATGTTTGGCCGACTGGCGTTTTCGTAAAATGAGGTTATCAATTGATCAACGAATCCAAAAAAATCTTTCTGCAGAATATTTGGAAAAAAGCACTCCTGTAATTGAATCTGCAAAAAAGCAACTAGAACAATATTTTAAAGGTGAATTAAATGAATTTGATTTGCCTTTGTTATTAGTAGGTAGCGATTTTCAAAAAACTGTTTGGGAAGCGTTAATTAATATTCCATTTGGCCAAACTCAAACCTACCTTGGTCTTTCAAAAAAATTAGGCAATGTAAAAGCTATTCGAGCAGTAGCTTTTGCCAATGGTGCCAATGCCATTTCTATAATTGTACCGTGCCATAGAATTATTGGAAGTGACAACAGTTTAGTTGGCTTTGCTGGTGGGATACCTGCTAAAAAGAAACTACTACTACTAGAAAATCCTACTTGGAATAATCAAATGAACTTGTTTTAATCGTTCAATTTTAAAACCGCTAAAAATGCCTTAGGTGGTATCTCCACATTGCCAATTTGTTTCATTTTTTTCTTTCCTGCCTTTTGCTTTTCCAAAAGTTTACGTTTACGAGAAATATCTCCACCATAACATTTAGCCGTTACATCTTTACGTAATGCTGATAAAGATTCTCTTGAAATTATTTTAGCTCCAATAGCCGCTTGTATGGCAATAGCAAACTGCTGTCTGGGTATTAATTCTCGTAGCTTCTTACAGATTTTTTTACCTAAGTTATACGCATTGTCTTTATGTACCAATGCTGATAATGCATCTACCATATCTCCGTTTAGTAAAATATCCATTTTTACCAATTGAGCTTCTCTAAAACCTATAGGGTGATAATCAAATGAAGCGTATCCTTTTGAAATAGACTTCAATCGATCATAAAAATCAAAAACAATTTCTGCTAATGGAACGTTAAAATTTAACTCTACTCTATCGGTTGTGAGGTAAACTTGATTGGTTAATTCCCCCCTTTTTTCAATACATAAACTCATAATTGCGCCAACATAATCAGATTTTGTAATAACTGAAGCTTTAATGTATGGTTCCTCCAGTCTATGAATCATACTTGGATCAGGAAAATCGATAGGGTTGTTTACAATAATTGTTTTCTCTTTGTCTCTTGTTAAATAAGCATGATACGATACGTTTGGAACAGTTGTAATAACAGTCATATCAAACTCACGTTCTAAACGTTCTTGAATAATTTCCATGTGCAACATTCCTAAAAATCCACACCGAAAACCAAATCCCAATGCCGCAGAAGACTCTGGCTCAAAAGTTAATGATGCATCGTTCAATTGAAGTTTCTCCATAGCATCTCTCAACTCTTCAAATTCATCTGTGTCTACTGGATATATTCCTGCAAAAACCATTGGTTTAACATCTTCAAACCCTTGAATCGCTTCTGCAGGATTATCGACTGTTGTAATTGTGTCTCCTACTTTTACCTCTTTGGCTACTTTAATTCCAGAAATGATATACCCTACATCCCCAGTTTTAATAACTGGCTTAGGAACTTGTTTCATTTTTAAGGTACCTATTTCATCAGCAAAATATTCCTTATTAGTATTTATAAATTTTACTTTTTCTCCCTTTTTAATTTGGCCATTTAATACCTTAAAATAAGCGTTAATTCCTCTATATGAATCAAATACAGAATCAAATATCAATGCCTGAAAAGGAGCATTTGGATCTCCAACTGGCGCAGGAATTTTTTCTATTACTGCTTTTAATATTTCATCAACCCCTAAGCCTGTCTTTCCACTAGCCAATATAATATCATCTCTATCACAACCAATTAAATCAACAATTTGGTCTTTTACCTCTTCAGGCATAGCACTTTGTAGATCCATCTTATTCATCACAGGAATAATTTCTAGATCATTTTCTATGGCTAAATAAAGGTTAGAAATAGTTTGTGCCTGAATACCTTGAGTAGCATCTACAATCAACAATGCGCCCTCACAAGAAGCAATTGATCGAGAAACTTCATAAGAAAAATCAACATGGCCAGGGGTATCAATTAAATTCAAAACGTATTGTTCTCCCTTATAATTATAATCCATTTGTATCGCATGGCTTTTTATAGTAATACCTCGCTCTCGCTCTATATCCATATCATCTAAGGTCTGCTCCAGCATATCCCTACCAGTAACAGTTCCTGTTGTTTGTAAGAGTCTATCTGCCAAGGTGCTTTTACCATGGTCAATGTGAGCGATAATACAAAAGTTTCTAATATTTTTCATGCTTCTTAAATAACGGTACGAAATTACTTCTTTAAACATTGCATTACAATACTGTTTTTTTATGATTTACATAAAATTAAATTTCGTTTTAACGTCTTCCTCGCTTACATTTGCAAATTAAATTTTTCGATTAGGACAAAATGAAAGTAACAGAGCATTTAAAGAAAGCCAAAAAGCCCCTTTTTTCATTGGAGATTCTTCCTCCTTTAAAGGGAAAAGGGATACAATCTATTTATGATGGAATTGATCCTGTAATGGAATTTGGTCCTTCTTTTATAAATGTTACTTACCATAGAGAAGAATTTGTTTACAAAAAAAGGGAAAAGGGTTATTTGGAAAAAATATCCATCAAAAAAAGACCTGGCACTGTTGGTATTTGTGCGGCCATTGTTAATAAATACAAAATAGATGCTATTCCTCACATAATTTGTGGCGGATTTACCCAGGAAGAAACTGAGAATGCACTAATTGATTTAAATTTTTTGGGGATTGACAATGTTTTGTTGTTACGAGGAGATCCAATTAAAACTGAAACTACTTTTATTCCTGAAGAAGATGGTCATTCATATGCTGTCGACTTAGTGAAACAGGTGGTTGGATTAAACAATGGTGTTTTTATGGATGAAGATTTACAAAATACTATTCCGACTGATTTTAGTATCGGTGTTGCAGGATACCCAGAAAAACACTTTGAAGCGCCAAATATAAAAAGCGACTTGAAATATTTAAAACAAAAAATTGAAGCTGGTGCCGACTACATTGTAACCCAACTTTTTTATGACAATCAAAAGTTTAAAGATTTTGTGACTCTTTGTAGAAATGAAGGAATAAATGTTCCTATCATTCCTGGAATTAAACCCATTTCTACAAAAAAACAAGTGCTTACCTTACCTAAATTTTTTCATATTGATTTACCTGATGAATTGGTTGAGAATATTGAAAAATGTAAAGACGATGAGTCAGTTAGACAAGTAGGTATCAATTGGGCTATCCAGCAATCAAAAGATTTGATAGCTTTTGGTGTTCCATGTATTCATTATTACACTATGGGAAAATCCTTAGCCGTAAGAGAAGTGGTTAAGGCTGTTTTTTAGGTTTTTTGAAGCAATTTAGCGACATATTTCCCAATAATATCAAATTCGAGGTTTACTTTATCTCCCTCTTTTAAGTTATTAAAGGTGGTTTGTTCTTTTGTAAAAGGAATAATGCAAACCGAAAATTCATTTTCTTTAGAGCTAACGACTGTTAAACTAACTCCATTAACAGTAATAGATCCTTTTTCCACAGTAATGTTTCCATTTGAATTTTCATGTCTAAAAGTAAAAACCCAACTTCCATCTGCTTCTGAAATCGATTTACAAATGGCTGTTTGATCAACATGTCCTTGAACAACATGTCCATCAAATCTACTGTTAGCCAGCATGGCTCTTTCCAGATTAATCATATCTCCTTCTTGAAGTACCCCTAAGTTAGATTTGTTTAATGTCTCTTGAATTGCCGTAACGATGTATTCTTGATTATCTATTTCCACAACAGTTAAACAAACTCCATTATGAGCAATACTTTGGTCAGGGGTTAATTCATCGGTAAAAGAACATTTAATAGAAAAATGTATGTTGTTTCCTTCTTTCTCAGTTTTTACAACTTCTCCTAATCCTTCAATAATCCCGGTAAACATAATTATGGTTTTGTTGCTCCTTTATTTCTAATTAATGTGATGAATCCTTTCAGTACTCTAGGTTCTATCCCTTTTAGGCAAATCTCATTAACAGTACAGACATAAAAGTAAGTACCATCTCCACATTGTTTGTTGTTGTTTTGATTTGTTCCATCCCATAAAATATCTGGATTAGTAGTTTGATAAACCAAATTTCCCCATCTATTAAATATTTCCATATTTACACTCTCTACGAATTTATATGGAAATGGCATAAATACATCATTGTATCCATCTCTTCCAGGAGTAAATATGTTTGGCAATCGATAAACAAAGCATTCTGTTGCTGCCGTTTCATCAACATTATAAACACACCCGTTATTTCCCGCACACGCTCCATTAGGGTTGTCTACACAAACTGAATCACTATACAGGCTTTCATTCCCCACAGAATCAATTCCAGTTATCACATAGCATCCTACAATGGAGAACACATTGGCATGTAAATAAGATGAATCTGTACCATTTGGAATATTAGCAATTAAAACATATTCGCCATTAAGAGAATCTTTTTTATATATATTAAATTGAAGCACGTCTTCAGCGCATCCTGGATTTTGATTAATCCAATGTAATCTATTTTGTTGCTGCTTACAATCAACCTCAACACAAATAGTTGGTGGGCAGGGAATGACATTATCAATAGGCTGATCACAAATTTCTTGTGAAAAATTGAGAATAGGATTAATTACATTTGGCGAAGTGTAGCCCCCGATACTTTTAACTTTATAACAATATGTTGTTAAATTGGCTAGTCCCGTATCAACATAGTTTGAGTTAGAGGTGATATCCAAAGAATCAAAAATGAAGGTGATTGGATTCTGTCTATAGATTACGTGCTGACTATTCGTCCATGGAACTGCTTCATTCCAAACCAAAGTCATTTGATTATCAGAAGGAATTAAGTTTAAGTATACAGATGAAGCAACAGTAGATTTCCCCATTAAGTCTCTTATTGCAATATTTGGAACATTATAAATGTCTACACGATAAAAATATTGAAAGTCTGATGTGTTTAACAATGTGTCTGTATAAGAGGTGTCGTTTATTGTTAAGGTAGAGTCTATCAATATTAAACTAGAAGATGATTGTTCTCCTCGATAAATTAAATACCTATATGGCCCAGGATATTGTATAGTGTCGTGCTCTGTAGGTTTTGACCATTCTACATAAATTGATCCTGTTGTTTGAGATGTTGTATTAACATTTACTCTAGTAATTATCGGCACATCTTTTATCAATTGATTACAAACCTCATCGGAGGCAATACTTTGTGATCCATCAGGATAACAAGCAACAATTCTATAACAGTAATCCTCACCAGGAATTAAACCTATCCCGTTATTATTGTCACTAAAAGTAGTGTCATTTATTGAGCTAGTTGTCGCAATCAATTGAAATCCAACCGGTGGTGGAATCCCTGTTTCGCATGGTCCTGGGGACCAACCAGATGGCCCCAGTCTTCTATAAATCTTATATCCGATAACTTGACTACACCTTGTTTTGTCCCAAATTAAATTAATGTTATTGGTTTGAACAGTTGCTATCAAATTTTCGGGTTTTGGCCCTATTACCAATATAGTTGTGGTATGAAAATCTGCCAAATTATATGGGCCGTCATCAACCGCCTTGATAGAAACAAAATAAGGGCTATTCCTCACGTGGTTACATTTTGATTCCCAATAAAAATTAGCTGATGTTATTTGCGCTGGTAGAGTCGTCTGCTGGAAAAATGCTGGAAAAGTCAATGAATAAGGTATCCCCGTAGATGTTAAAGTAACTGCGTGATTGCTAGAGGTCGCACTATAGTTTAGGTCTAATGTATCTCCTGCAACAACACAAGTATCGGTAGGTCCAGAAATGTTTGGTGGAGGGTCACATCCTGCAACAACAGTAATTTGCATATCTCTTAAAATACTCCCTATTTTCACTCCATTTCTGAATTCTGTAATCAAAATTGCTACATTAAATTCTCCTATGAATAAAGGGGAGTCCCAAACTAAATCTCCTGTAAAATTATCTATTGTAATAAAATTGGATGCCTGTGGAAATTGGTAATTTAATATTGGTTGTCCTCCTTCTTTTAAACTTTCTTCTAGCGTATAATAAAGGCTATCTCCATCCAAATCAACAGCCCCGGGATTGTGAACATAAATAAAGCCCACACACGCATTATCAATAGGCGGGTTTAATAAAATAGGTGAATTATTTACTCCCATAAATGGGTTTATATAAAGTTCTGTTTGAAGGTAAAAGACAACATTAACAGAGTTTGGGATGTTTTGTATTCCAGAATTTCTATTCGGATCTTCAACACTGATTATATAAGGAGAAGGGTTTCCTCCTGGATAGGTATGTTGCTCTTTATAAACATTCATTTTAATATCATTCCCTAATAAAACCTCTGTTATCCTTGGTATGGAATCTAAAGGACTATTATCTCCCCAACGAATTTCTAACTTAGGTCGATCTGCTGGGCTTGAATCCTTAGTGTAAGTTGTAACCGTTATTTCATATGTTAAGCCTGATATATGAGAAAAAGTAATTTCTCCTGCCCTATTATGTGTAGCAAGAGCATCTAACGAAACAAGAACAAATAATATGTAAATAATTCTTTTTAACATAGAGAACTAATAAAGTTACTACTTTTTGAACACTTTTTTACACCGTTAATAAAATGAAACAATCTGTTTTGAAGTAGAGACGTCTTTTTGTGAGTTAAAATTGCATCAATAATTAATAATTTGTTGCTCCATTTTTTTCGGTAAGGCTCTATCTTCATATTCTTGGGTTCTTAGTTGAGGATGAAACCCTGCTTCCTGTATTGCTTTTTGTATTCCTTCCGCTGTAAATCGGTGGGGAGCTCCTGCTGCAGAAACTACATTCTCCTCAATCATAATAGACCCAAAATCATTTGCTCCTGAATGTAAACATATTTGTGCTGTTTTTTCACCAACCGTTAACCATGAAGCCTGAATGTTTTCAATGTTTGGAAGCATTATTCTACTTAATGCAATCATCCTAATATATTCGTCATCCGTAACTGTGTTTGAAACTCCTTTTACTCTTTTTAGTAATGTCCCATCATCCATGAATGGCCATGGAATAAATGCTAAAAATCCTTTTGCTTTTTGAGGTTTTTCACTCTGAACTTCTCTTAACATAACTAAATGTTCAAACCGCTCAGCAACAGTTTCTATATGTCCAAACATCATTGTTGCAGAAGTTGTGATGTTTAGCTTGTGGGCTGCCCTCATTACATCTAACCATTCTCTTCCAGAGCATTTCCCCTTAGAAATTAGCCTTCTAACTCTATCATTTAAAATTTCAGCTCCCGCTCCAGGTAAAGAATCTAATCCAGATGCTTTTAATTCTTTTAGAACCTCGGTGTGGGAAAGCCCTTCGAGCTTACTAATGTGTGCTATTTCGGGTGGACCTAAACAATGAAGTTTAATGTTTGGAAACATCTCTTTAATTCCCTTAAAAGTGTCTTTATAAAATTGTAGCCCTAAATCAGGATGGTGTCCACCTTGTAATAACAATTGATTCCCTCCATATTTTATAGTCTCCTCAATTTTAAATTTATATTCTTTCATTGTAGTAACATAAGCCTCATGATGCCCTGGCACTCTAAAAAAATTACAAAACTTACAGTTTGCTATACAAACATTAGTTGTATTTAGGTTTCTATCTATGATCCAAGTAACCTTATTATGCTTTTTCTGCTTCTTCTTTAATTCATTGCCAACAAGCATTAGCTCTGTTGTTGGTGCATTTTTAAATAAAAACTCACCTTCTTTGGCAGTTAAAAACTCTTGATTTAAAGCTCGTTGTAATAAGGTGCTTACTTCCATAGGTATAAAAACTCTACTTAATTATTCTTAAATTCGCTTTTTCAAAATTACTACTAAATCTATGATCAATATAAAAAAGGTAAGTAAATTAGGAGGAAAAGATAATGTTGTCTTTTTAGTACATACCGCTAAAGATATTAGTTCTTCTTTTTTCAATAAAGAGGAGCTGGTCTTTCTTAAAAAAGAAATAAAAGCTGACAACAAATTAATCCACATTAACCGATTAACTAATTCTATATTTATTGCAGTGCTGGAGAGAGAAAATGGATTTATAAATGATGAAAAAGTTAGAATTTCTGGAGGTAATGTCATGGCTGAAGTTAATAGAGCCAAAATAACTTCTATTACCGTTTGTTCAGACAATGGAGTAATTATTCCATTTCTTGAAGGAATGACATCTTCCAGTTATCAGTTTTTAAAATATGTTTCCGATAAAAAAGTAAACACCTGCAAAAATATAAGGGTTTTTGGAAAAATTACCCCCTCGCAAATAGAAGAAATAAGTAGTGTTGCAAAAGCAACAAACTATGCGCGTGACTTAGTAAATGAACCTGTTTCTTTTTTAAATGCCGTTCAAATTTCAAAAGAAATTAAAAAATTAGGAAAAGAAGCAGGGTTTAAAGTGGAGGTTTTAAATAAAGCTAAAATTCAAGCTTTAAAAATGGGCGGATTACTTGCCGTAAATAAAGGGAGTATTGATCCTCCAACTTTTTCCATTATGGAATGGAAGCCAAAAATTGCTAAAAACAAAAAGCCGGTAGTTTTAATAGGAAAAGGTGTTGTTTATGATACCGGAGGGCTAAGCCTTAAGCCAACAAAAAATTCCATGGATTTTATGAAGTGTGATATGGGTGGTGCTGCTGCTGTAATTGGAGGCATGTATGCAATTGCCAAAAACAAATTGCCATATCATGTAATTGCATTAGTTGCCGCAACAGATAATAGACCAGGAGGTAATGCTTATGCTCCAGGAGATGTCATTACAATGCATAATAAAAAAACCGTTGAAGTATTAAATACAGATGCTGAGGGAAGAATGACCTTGGCTGATGCGCTTAGTTTTTCTAAAAAATATAATCCCGAATTAGTAATAGACATCGCAACATTAACTGGTGCTGCAGCCGCGGCAATTGGTCACTATGGAATAGTTGCTATGGGTAATTCCGATAAAAAAGAAATGAATAAACTAAAAGCTAGTGGGAATAATGTTTATGAAAGAATTGTGGAATTTCCCTTTTGGGAAGAATATAACGAACAATTGAAGTCTAGTATAGCAGATTTGACCAATTTAGGTTCTGGTTCAGGAGGGGCAATAACTGCTGGAAAATTTTTAGAAAATTTTACTGATGCTCCTTATATTCATTTGGATATTGCTGGTCCTGCCTTTTTACAGCATCCCATTAACTATCTCCCTCAGGGAGGAACTGGGGTTGGCGTAAAACTTTTTTATGATTTTGTAAAAAACTATTAATCCATTATGTCAAAAGACTCTTCAAAAATAAAAATAGGTATTAGTATTGGCGATATTAATGGGATTGGAATGGAAGTTATTATAAAAACTTTTATGGATTCTAGAATGCTTGAAATCTGTACACCAATAGTTTATGGTTCTTCTAAAGTTTCATCTCACCATAGAAAGCTTTTAGGAATTACTGATTTTAGTTTTAACCGAATCAAAGGTGCTAAAGAAGCGGCAGCAAAAAAGCCAAATTTAATAGAATGTTGGGAAGAAGACGTAAATGTTTCATTAGGAGAATCAACAGAAGAAGGGGGGAAATATGCTTTTCTCTCACTTGAGGCGGCTACGGCAGATTTAACTTCTGGAAATATTGATGCTCTTGTAACCGCACCTAT
>JBFIEB010000020.1:0-16779 GCA_041603555.1 Vicingaceae bacterium | reverse complement strand
TGTCCTTTTGTAAGATTTTTCTACCATAATCTTAACTTCTTCATCAATTATCTCAGCCGTTTTTTCACTATAAGGTTTAGAAAATGAATAGTCACTTTGTCCCGAAGAATCATAATAACTTATGTTTCCAATTTTATCACTTAAGCCATAGATGCTTACCATCGCATAAGCCTGCTTAGTTACTTTTTCTAAATCACTTAGCGCTCCTGTAGAAATTTTACCGAAAATTAATTCTTCGGCTGCTCTTCCTCCTAAGGCAGCACACATCTCATCCATCAACTGCTCAGTTGTTGTTATTTGCCTTTCCTCTGGCAAATACCATGCGGCTCCTAATGATCTTCCTCTTGGAATAATAGTAACTTTCACTAGTGGAGAAGCGTATTTTACTAACCAACTAACAGAAGCATGACCAGCTTCGTGATAGGCAATCGCTTTTCGCTCGTGGTCAGAAATAATTTTATTTTTCTTTTCAAGTCCTCCAATAATTCTGTCTACTGCATCTAAAAAATCTTGCCTTCCTACTTTCTTTTTGTTTTTTCTTGCTGCAATTAACGCAGCTTCATTACAAATATTAGCAATATCGGCACCAGAAAACCCAGGAGTTTGTTTTGCCAAAAATTTAACATCAACAGTTTTATCAACTTTTATAGGCTTTAGGTGAACACGAAAGATTTCTTCTCTTTCATTTAATTCTGGTAAATCAACATGTATTTGTCTATCAAACCTTCCAGGTCTAACTAATGCTCTATCTAATACATCAGCTCTGTTTGTTGCAGCTAATACAATAACCCCTGTATTAGTTCCAAAACCATCCATTTCAGTAAGTAGTTGGTTCAAGGTATTTTCTCTTTCATCGTTGGCTCCTTGTGCCACTCCTTTTCCTCTGGCCCTACCGATAGCATCAATTTCATCAATAAAAATGATAGAAGGGGCTTTGTCTTTCGCTTGTTTAAATAAATCTCTTACTCTAGAAGCTCCTACTCCCACAAACATTTCTACAAAATCAGAACCAGATAATGAGTAAAAGGGAACCTTTGCTTCACCGGCAACTGCTCTTGCTAGTAATGTTTTACCAGTACCTGGAGGACCAACCAATAACGCACCTCTTGGAATTTTTGCACCAAGGTCAGTATATTTTTGTGGTTTCTTTAAAAAATCAACAATTTCTTGTACTTCCTCTTTAGCTCCTTCCAAACCAGCAACATCTTCAAAGGTAGTTTTTGTTGCATTTTCTTTATCAAATAACTGAGCCTTGGATTTACCAATACTAAATATCTGACCAGCACCACCACCTCCTCCTCCAGACATTCTTTTCATTAAAAACATCCATATGGCCACAATAATGATTATTGGTAGCAAAAGTCCTAATATGCCCCCAAACCAATCTTCTTCCGTTATTACACGATATTTTAATTGATTTTCGTTGGCGTATTTTTTTAAATCATCATAAAATCCATCTTCTGACAGAAATTCAAATCTAAAGTGTGGTCCTTTATTTTGAGATGAAGAAATTAGAGGAGATTTAACTCGCTTCCTGTATTCTTCAATTTCTAGAGCTTCTTGTGTTAGTGTTACTCTAGCTTCTTTTTTATTTTTTACAACAGTCACTTCTTGAACATAGTTGTTTTTGACCATTTGTTCAAATTCAGTTTCTGAAATTTCGGATGAGCTCCCATCAAAATTAAACAACTGAAGTGCTATTAAAGCAGCACCAATTACTGCATAGATCCAATAAAAATTAGAAGGTTTTTTTGATCCTCCACCTATTGTAAACTTGTTTTTCCTTTTTTTTGGTTGTTCCATTAAATTTTATTTCTCTTCTATTTTAACAATTTTAGCATCCGCCCAAAGTCCATCCAAATTATAAAAATTTCTAGATTCTTCTTGAAAAATGTGAACTACAGTATTAACGTAGTCTAAAATAATCCATTCTGCATTACCAAAACCTTCAGTATGCCATGGTTTTTCATTTAGCGTTTTTCTTACTTCTTCTTCAACTGAACCAGCTAAAGCATTTACATGAGTGTTAGATGTTCCAGTACATAGTATAAAATTATCACATACTGCATTTTCGACTACACTTAAATCTATGTAAATTATATTTTCTCCTTTTTTTTCTTGTAACCCTTTAATCACAACATCAGAAATAACCTGTGATTCTTTAAGTACCTTTGTCTTACCCATTCAAATTTTTATCATTTAACTACACAAAATAACGAATAATCTGCGAGGAAATATATATTATCTAGACATTTAAAGTAAACTTTTTTGTACTTAAAATTATGGATATTTTTGATTTTGATGAATAAAAGACTGTTTATAGGAAACCAGATTATTAAATTAGAAGAAGTTGATTCAACTAACAATTACCTACAAGAATTAATTTTTAATAGTGAAAAGGAGATTGAAGGACTAGTTGTGATATCTGAAAACCAATATGCTGGCAAAGGGCAAAGAGGTAATTTTTGGGAAAGTAATAAAGGTGAAAATCTAACGTTTTCAATTTTATTCAAACCTAATCTTTTCGTTCAGCAGCAGTTTTTTATAAGCAAAATTATTTCTTTAAGCATAGTAGATTTTTTAAATAATTTAGGCTTAATTAATGTAACTATTAAATGGCCAAATGACATTTATTGTTCTGATAAAAAAATTGCAGGGATTTTAATAGAAAACTCTTTAAAACAAAACAAGATAAGCCATAGTATTGTAGGAATTGGATTAAATGTCAATCAAAGGGAATTTAATTCTAAATTAGTTAATCCTACCTCAATTCACAATGAACTTGCTAGTGAGAAATATGATTTAACTGAGTTGCTGCATGAACTTTTATTCTTTGTCGAGAGAAGGTATTTACTACTAATATCTGGTAAAATTGAAGCAATCAATTCTGACTATTTATTGCACCTTTATGGAATAAATGAGGAAAGAAATTTTAAGATTAAAGGTGTTATGGTAAATGCTAAAATAACTGGCATTACTTCAATAGGTAAACTTCAGCTAAAAATTGAGGATAAAGAAAAAGAATTTGATTTAAAAGATGTAGAATTTATTATTCGTGAATCTTAGCAAGATTTAAGACTAAATTTTTTAAAAATTCAGTTAATGGCTTTTCTACCATCATTTTCATAAAAGGATTTATTTCCCCTTCAAACACAACATATCCTTCACATTGAGTTTCTTCTTTTGGAGATAAATATATATTTAATGTAAATTTAAAAGGAACTTTTCCATAAGAATCTAGATAGATAAGTGAATTTGGAGTTGAAGCAACAC
Organism: Vicingaceae bacterium; assembly: GCA_041603555.1. Lineage (GTDB taxonomy): Bacteria > Bacteroidota > Bacteroidia > Flavobacteriales_E > Vicingaceae. The sequence goes on along the minus strand of JBFIEB010000020.1, from coordinate 13,506 downwards.
GTTTTAAGCCCAAATTACCCATACTCTTAATTTTAAAAGTGCAGGTTTCATTGGTTGATTCCCAGTTATCAATTTTATCTTGTGGGAAAAGCTGCTCAAAATTATTCATGTCAATCAGAAAGTTGTATACATCCTCCTGACTGGAATTAATTATTTGATGATTAGTTTCTATTTTCACAATGTAAACCTTATTTTTTGGTGCTTTGAATTGATGGAGACCACTTATGGGGAGCGTTTCTCCATGTTGATAAAGATTCCAAATCTAACTTAGAAATATAATTAGATTCAACAGCAACATTGAGCATAGCATCATAATCACTCAATGTGATTAATTTGCATTTTTTTTCTTCAAAATTATTTTTTGCTAAGTCAAATCCATAAGTAAATATAGCGACCATACCAAGAACATTACATTCATTTTCTCTCAGTGCATCAACAGCTTTCAAACTACTTCCTCCGGTTGAAATTAAGTCTTCTATTACAACAACATTTTGATTTTTAAAAATATCCCCTTCTATTAAATTTTGCATTCCATGCTCTTTACTAGAAGATCGAACGTAAGCAAAAGGCAATCCCATCGCTTCAGCTACTAATGCACCATGAGCAATACCACCGGTAGCCACTCCTGCAATTACTTCAGTATTAGGAAAATGTTCGTTTATTGCATTTACAAACTCTTGTCTAATAAAAGTCCTTACAGGGGGGTACGATAATGATTTCCTATTATCACAATAAATTGGTGATTTCCATCCTGAAGCCCAATTAAATGGGTTTGTAGGATTCAATTTAATAGCTTTAATTTGTAGTAAGGATTCGGCTACTTTTGTTGCGGATTCTTGGTTTAAAATCATAGTTGCAAATGTATAAAGTTTTTATAAACGATAAAGTAATTTGTTTCACTAAAAGCATTGAAAATTTCAATAAATTTTCTCATGTACTGGTTTTAAACTTTTATTCTCCAAATATTACGTCCTATATTCTCGAATTATTGTATAAAAACAATAAAACGGCAGCTGTAATTGTTCAGGTTGATGATTTCGAAAAAGCTTTTGAGGAGTTTAAAAATCAATTAAAAACAATTAAGGCAGCTGGTGGAATTGTTAGTAATGCTAAAGATGAATATCTATTTATTTATCGGATGGATAAGTGGGATTTACCAAAAGGAAAAATAGAAGAAAATGAATCAATTGAAGATGCAGCTATTAGAGAGGTAGAGGAGGAAACAGGAATTAAGGGAACTAAGATTTCTGAACAATTGAATGATACGTTTCATATTTATAAGGTGGCTGAGAATTTTGTTCTAAAACAAACACACTGGTTTAGAATGGAAAGTAATTTCGATGATGATTTTATTCCGCAGATAGAAGAGAATATTACAAAAGTAGAATGGATAGAGCAAAATAAAATAGACGAAGTTGTGATTAAAAATACTTATCCTTCTATTGTTGAATTGTTAACTCTCAGTGCTTGTTTATAAGGTCGTAAAAATCTTTTTCGATATTATCTTCAGTTGCTCTTTCTGCAGTTCCTCCAGGTCTTCCTGCCGGAGCTTTTACCACTTTTAAATTGTTGTCTAATAAAATATATGTAGGGAAGGTAGTCACATTATAGTTGCTAAGAATGTTTTTATCATTCCCAATATGTAAAAAAGCCCAATCATAGCTATCATTTTTACTTAAAAATGAAGTCATTTTTTTATAATCATTATCAGCACAAATACTAATGAATGCGATTTTATTTTTATACTTTTTATACAAAACTTGCATAATTTTCATTTCTTTTTGACTTGGAATACTCCAGTTGGTCCAGAAGTTAATGTAAATATGTTTTCCTTTAAAATCATTTAATGAAACAAGTTTACTGTTCTCATTTTTTAATGAAAAATTAGGAGCTATACTTCCTTCTCCAAACCTCTTTTCAGTTATTTTATTAATAATATTTGAAGCTATTATTTTTTGTTCTGGATATTTTGATGTTGACTTTATCTCTTTTAGAATTTTAATAATATTTTCTTTTGTGAAATATTTGTCTTTATTTATTTCAAGTAATCCATTTAACATAAACAAATTTTTAAATTCATCATCTTGTAGAAATGGGTATTTTCCAAGTGCTTTCTTAAGTGATAAATAGCTCGATTGGTCATTTATTGCTTTAGAGATGTCATAACCTTGTACTTTTAGTGAAAGACTCTTGAGTTCACCTTTAAAAAAATCTTTAAAAAAGGAAATGTATTCAGGGTTATTATACAAAATGGGTTTATTATTTAAATATTCTAGATATAAATTAGCTTTAGTATTTGTATTTTTTTTAGCATCAACAGTCTTATAGGAAACATCTAGAGCATTTTGAGAAGAAGCAATACTATAATTGATATAATTCTTTACAAACTCAGAATTCGAATTTTGAGATTCTTTAATCATTTTTATTTTAAAGGATTTTAATTTAGGTTCTATTGACCTGTCGCGTTTCTCAAACAAGAGTCTATTATCTTCAATAAATGCATCGTAATCTTGGTTAAAGTTTTTGATTTGTTGGTTAAGCTCTGTTGGAACAGGGAAGTTGAAAATTAACGAAAGTTGTTTGTCATATATCCTCCCTTTATTAAAATCTTCACTATAGTTTAAGTTGACATTATAAACTTCACCTGGGTTAATAAAGAGCCAAGTTGATTTGTCTTCAATTTGGAGAAATACTTTTCTTGTTTTTTTAGTATCAAATTCAAAATTGTATTCTCCGTTTTGTTTTATTGTAGTAAAACCAATTTGACTCTTTTTTTTACTGATGTAGTCCTCATAAGTATAAAAAACTAACTCTTTACCTGAAAATTTATTAGCATTGCCTTTAACAACAGTATTACTTGCAGCTATATCAGATACACTAAAAACGAATAATATGATTAATAATCTACTACTTATCATTGTTCCTAAACTTACTTAAGCTATACTTTACCTTTTAATGCTTCAGGTATAAAAGTACTTACATCTCCACCATTGATTATTATATCACGTACAATTGTTGAATTTATTGCAGATAGCTTGGGAGTAGTAGGAATGAATATGGTTTCAATGTTGCTATTCATTGAATTATTCATTTGAGCTATAGAGTTTTCATAGGTGTAATCTGAAGAATTTCTAATTCCTCTCAAGATGAAATTTGCATTCATTTTTTTACAAAAATCTATTGTTAACCCTGAATAGCTATCAACTTCTATTTTTGAATTATTATTGAAAGTAAGATTAATAAACTCTATTCGTTTGTCAATATCAAAGTGGTATTTTTTTTCTGTATTGATGCCTATACCTACAATGATTTTATCAAACAAAGGTAAAGCTCTTTCTACAATATTTTGATGGCCAAGGGTAATAGGATCAAATGAACCTGGAAATACTGCAATATTCATAGTCTTAATTTGTTATCAAAGTTAATTAAAAATAGAAGGAACACTATTTTTCAATATTGAATCTATAAAGTAGTCTTACTTTAAATACTAATCCATCGCTAAAATCATTACTTAATACTGTTCTTTCATCACCAAATCGAAAAGCGGATAACCCAAAATCAACTTTATCATTTTCATTATAAACCCTATAACTTCTTCCAACCGAATACCCAACCTTAGTTTGTAGTAGTATGCTTTTTCCTAAATTGAATTGGAGATAACCAAATATTTCATTTGTCTTTTTTACAATGTATGAATTGTAATCAGATAAGTTATAACTTCTTACAAAAGCCGTAAAATTTGCTCCTATATTTAACCAATTAGTTAACCTATAATTCGCATCAGCCCATATTGGAAGAGTAAAGTTGGCCTCAAATTTATCGTTAGGACTTTTATAATAAAAACCAAAAAGGGGAACTATAAAGGGACCAAATAATTCACCATTATAATATATACCTGCGTTATATTTAAAATATTCATTCTTGGTAAGTTTGAATAAGGCAAGGGCACCAAACTGAAAATCTTTACTGGATGATTCTTCCAAATTGGATGAGATCTTAGGTAAGAGCATATAAGTTCCGGATACTTTTGAAGAGTGTTTACGATTAAAACCCATTTTAAGCTGGATAGTAGAAATTTTTTCTGAGGGAATAAGTGGGTTAAATTGAGTTTTTATTTGTTCTAAATAAAAACCAGTTAAGATAGTATTACTATCATTTAGAGGAATCGGCAATGTAATATCAACTCCAAACTCTTCGATGGTTGTAGTGGCAAGAATACTATCAAAATTGTTTTCTGGAGTAGAAGCATAATGAAATTTTGCTACATCAACATAATCCTGACCTTTAAGAGCACTTGTCCATATAAAGATTCCAATTAATAGTATTGACTTTAACTCATTCATCTAAACTAGTTCAAAAACTGTAATTTCAGGTAATATACCAACTCTTCCGGGATATCCAATAAACCCTATACCACGATTAACATATATTTGTTGGCCACCGCTTTTGTAATGACCTGCCCATTGATTATATAAATATTTGGATGGACTCCATTTAAAACCAGGTATTTCTACGCCAAACTGCATTCCATGTGTATGGCCGGAAAATGTTACACTAATATCCTTATGATTCTTAATAACTTGAGCTTCCCAATGAGATGGATCATGGCTAAGTAATAGTTTTATATCATTAGCTAAACATCCTTTTTTAGCTTTGTTGATGTCGCCATATTTTTGAAACCTTTCCTGACTGCCCCAATTTTCTACACCTAAGATGGCCAATCGCTCATTATTTTTCTCGATAATGTGATTTTCGTTGAGTAATAATTTCCACCCAATTTTTTTATGAATCATTTTCATTAATTCATAATTACGTCTTTTACTTTTTAGATCATCACTTTGATAGAAATAATCACCATAATCATGGTTCCCAAGTATAGAATAAACCCCTAAGGGGGCTTTTATTTTATCTAAAGTATCTATAAAGGGAATAGCTTCTTCAGTAATTTCATTAACTAAATCACCAGTAAAAAATATTATGTCAGGTTTTTGGTCATTTATCAATTGCACAACTTTTTTTAGAGGCTTATCAGTAAGAAAACTTCCGGAATGTATGTCTGAAATTTGAACAATTTTTAATCCTCTAAAGGTTTCTGGAAGTTTTGGAATTTTGAGCTTTTGGTTTCTTATTTTAAAATCAAAAGCTGTTTTTAAAACTCCATACATTAAAGTTCCAAAGGGTAGTAACGAGGCAACAATTGCTGTTTTTTTAAGGAATTGCCTTCTGCTTGGAGAATATTCTTTGTTGTTCCTATGTAAAGTTTTCCTCTTAATGAAAAGATAGATGCTTTTTAAGTCATGGAGTATTATAAATGTAGACCCAATTAGTTTTGATAGAATAATAATAAATACAATACCAAACATATAGATTCGAGCAAATTTTGGAGGAACTTGTTTGGAAGTGAAATATGATGCTATAAAGAACATAAATACGAGTGTTGTAATTGTATAAACCCAATAACTGATTTTGATAGTTTTTCTTAAACGAGGCCTTAATTTTTCAATCAAGTTCTTTAGCGCTCTGTAGTAATAAAGGTCTACGGCAAGAATTATAATGGTGCCGACTAATAGAAATCTTAAATACATAGTACCTACTATTTTGAAAGACAAAATTGCTAAATAATTGATTGTATTCAAAAAAATCAGTTTTATGTTTTATTTTTTGCCCTTGAAATATTGTTTTACCGGAAAAAAACTTACATTTGCATCCGTTTTTTAAGGATTAGAATAAATTTAGAAAAATGAAAAAAGATATACATCCAGAAGAATATAGATTAGTAGTATTTAAAGACATGTCTAATGATTATGCATTTTTATGTAAATCTGCTGCTGAAGCTAAAGAAACTATTAAGTGGGAAGATGGTAATGAATATCCATTAATTAAATTAGAGATATCCCATAAATCTCACCCATTTTATACTGGTAAAATGAAATTAGTTGATACTGCTGGTAGAATTGATAAATTCAAAAATCGATACGCTAAGCATTCAAAAAAATAAGAATATTATAATATTTCTTAAAAGTCCTAGCTACAACTAGGACTTTTTTTATTTTAGTACTTTAAAAACTCTACCAAATGAATATTATATTTTTTAATGATAACCGGAATCAGTTTTTACCTTTAGTATATACAAAGCCTATTGCTAAACTGAGGGTTGGGATATTAACTGTTGAGGAAAAATGGAAGCAATTTTTTCAAAGCCATGATATTTCTATTACTACTTCCTATATCACAGAAGAATATCTATCAAAAAAGTTTCCTACCAAAGAAGAAACTGAGAATATTTTTATTAATTCAAGGTTTTTTCCAAATGAGAGATTGGTTGATTTTATTATCAATAATTTAATTTCCAATGAGGCTATTATGCATAATGATACACTTATGGTGGCAAAATGTACGATGGAGCAATATAAATCTACGACATATTACATAAAAGATTATAATGAAAGTTTTATTTCTATAGAATTAGAATCAGCTACAGACATTTTTTCTAAAAACGAATTAGCGATAAATGAAGATTTTAAATTAATTACGAAAGATAGGAAGTCAGCCGAGATTGCTTCTACCAATACTATTATTGGTAATGATGTTTTTATTGAAGAAGGGGCAAAAGTAGCAGGATCTATTTTAAATTCTACAACAGGTCCTATTTATATTGGTGCAAATACAGAGGTAATGGAGGGTAGCCTTGTGAGAGGACCTTTTGCTTTGTGTGAAGGTGCAATATTAAAGATGGGAGCAAAAATATATGGAGCAACAACAATAGGAAAATTCTCTAGAGTGGGTGGTGAAGTGAATAATGCTGTAATTCAAGATTATTCTAACAAAGGGCATGATGGTTTTCTAGGAAACTCTGTAATTGGTGAATGGTGCAACATGGGAGCTGATACAAATACTTCAAACTTGAAGAATAATTACGCTGAGGTAAAATTATGGTCTTATGAAAAAGATAAATTTGAACAAACAGGATTACAGTTTTGCGGATTAATAATGGGAGACCATTCTAAATGTGGAATAAACACTATGTTTAATACGGGAACGGTTGTGGGGGTTTCTGCAAATATTTTTGGTAGTGGTTTTCCTCGAAATTTTATTCCATCGTTTAGTTGGGGAGGTGCAAACGGATTTACAACTTACAAAACTGATAAATTTTTTGAAGTTGCGGAAATAGTGATGAATAGAAGAAATGTTGAATTCACAGCTACAGATGAAGAGATTTTAACTGCCATTTTTGATATGAGCGCCAAATATCGCCAATAATACCGACATAATTTCAGTTATAAACTAATGGCACGGCTCTTGAAAAGAGAAGTGAAGACAATTATTCTTTAAATAGTTACGGGATAGCTGTCATATTGACTTAAAAAATAGAACATGAAAGATAGTTTTAACATGGATAACATAATGATAAGCAATGTACTCGATGAAGATGCGGAGTTCATTCCATTGTTGTCTCCAGATGATGAAGAACAGATTAATGCAGAAGAGACTCCTGATGAGCTTCCCATTTTACCTTTAAGAAACACTGTTTTATTCCCAGGAGTCGTAATTCCGATTACGGTAGGAAGAGACAAATCCATTAAATTAATAAAAGAGGCATATAAAGGAGATAAGACTTTGGGAGTAGTATCTCAAAAAAATGATAATATTGAAGATCCAAGCGATGAAGATCTTAATACTGTTGGAACTATTGCATTTATTCTTAAAATGTTAAGAATGCCAGATGGTAATACTACTGTTATTATACAAGGTAAAAAGAGGTTTAAAATAAAAGAAATAACTCAAAAAGAACCTTATTTAAGAGCCAAAATTGAGGCCTTTAATCAAGTGGAAAAACCAACTGGAAAAAATTTCAATGCCTTAGTAGGTTCGATAAAAGATTTAGCATCTCAAATTATTGAACAATCTCCAAATATACCTACAGAAGCAACTTTCGCAATAAAAAACATTGAAAGCCCTACATTTCTAATCAATTTTATTGCTTCTAATATGAAAGCAGATGTGCCTATCAAGCAGAATTTACTGGAAATTCCTGAGTTAAATGAAAGAGCAAATCTATTATTAGAACATTTGACAAAAGAGTTACAGTTATTGGAATTAAAAAATGATATTCAATCTAAAGTTAGAACGGATTTAGATCAACAGCAAAGAGAATATTTTTTAAACCAGCAGATTAAACAAATACAGGAAGAGCTTGGTGGAGATCCCCAACAACAAGACATTGAAGAGTTTAAAAAGAGAGCTAAAAAGAAAAAATGGAGTAAAACTGTAGCAGAAAGGTTTGATAAAGAGTTGCTGAAATTCCAACGTTTAAACCCACAAGCAGCAGAGTATTCTGTTCAGCTGAATTATTTAGAAACACTAATTGAATTGCCTTGGGAGGATTATACCAAAGATAATTTCAATTTAAAAAGAGCTCAAGAGGTATTAGATAAAGATCATTTTGGATTAGAAAAAGTAAAGGAACGGATTATTGAATATTTGGCTGTTCTTAAGTTAAAAGGGAATATGAAATCTCCAATATTATGCCTGTATGGACCTCCAGGGGTTGGTAAAACTTCTTTAGGAAAATCTATTGCAGAAGCATTGGATAGGAAGTATGTGAGGATGTCATTAGGTGGAGTCAGAGATGAAGCTGAAATTCGTGGGCATCGTAAAACATATATCGGAGCAATGCCAGGTAGAATTATTCAGAACATTAAAAAAGTAAATTCTTCTAATCCCGTTTATGTTTTAGATGAAGTTGATAAGGTTGGAACGAGCCATCAAGGAGATCCATCTTCTGCATTACTGGAAGTATTGGACCCTGAGCAAAATGAAAATTTTTATGATAATTTTTTAGAGTTGGACTACGATTTATCTAAAGTTCTTTTTATCGCCACTGCAAATTCACTTTCAACTATTCAGCCTGCTCTTAGAGATAGAATGGAAATAATTGAAATTACTGGCTATACAGTTGAAGAAAAAATTGAGATAGCAAATAAGCATTTGCTTCCTAAACTACTTAAAAACCATGGATTAAAGAACGTTCATTTAAATCTTTCAAAACAAATCATAGAAAAAATAATTACTGATTATACAAGGGAATCAGGTGTTAGAGGGTTAGAGAAAAAAATTGCAAAAGTTGTCCGTCATATTGCAAAGAACATTGCCATGGATGAAAAATATGATGCTAAAATTTCTCAAGAAGAATTATTAAAAATTCTTGGACCAGGACATTCAAAAGATAAATACCAAGGTAATGAAGTTGCAGGGGTTGTTACAGGTTTAGCTTGGACTTCAGTCGGGGGTGATATATTATTTATTGAATCGAGTTTAAGCAAAGGAAAAGGCAAATTAACATTGACAGGTAATTTAGGAGAAGTTATGAAAGAATCTGCGGTGATTGCCTTAGCTTATTTAAAGGCTCATGCCAATTTATTGGGGCTAAAACCCGAAATATTCGATAAGTGGGATGTTCATATTCATGTTCCAGAAGGAGCTACACCAAAAGATGGTCCTTCGGCAGGTGTTACTATGTTAACTGCTTTAGCGTCAGCCTTTACTCAGAAAAAGGTAAAAAGTAATTTGGCTATGACTGGAGAAATAACTTTGCGTGGAAGAGTGTTGCCTGTTGGTGGTATTAAGGAGAAAATTTTGGCTGCGAAAAGAGCTGAAATTAAAGAGATAATTTTATCAGAAGACAATAAAAAAGATATTGATGAAATTAATGAGAAATACCTTAAAGGTTTGACTTTTCATTATGTTGCAACTATGATGGAAGTTGTTGATTTAGCATTAACTAATCAAAAGGTTAAAGAAGCTTTAAAAATTGCCTAATTTGATTTTAACAAGTGTTAATAATTAATTAAAAGTTTAAAAATTATCCAACACTAAAAAAATTATTTTTGTTAGCCCCACTTTGAGGGAATAATTAAAATAAAAGAATGAAATTTATAGTATCTAGCGAAATCTTATTAAAGAAATTACAGTTGATTGGGGGGGTGTTAAACGCAAGCAATACCTTACCTATTTTGGATGATTTCTTATTTGAAATAAAAAAAAGTGAATTAAGCATTACTGCTTCTGATTTAGAAACAACGATGGTTACCCAGATCTCAATCGAAGCAAAAGAAGATGGTGTAATTGCAATGCCAGCAAAACTATTGTTGGATACATTAAAAACTTTTCCAGATCAACCTCTAACGTTTACTATAGATTCGGTAACTCATGGAATAGAAATTTCCTCAGATTATGGTAAGTATAAATTAACCGGTCACGATGGTAGTGAATTCCCAAAAACCCCAAAAATGGAATCTCCATCAACGATTAATCTTGATGCATCTATTCTTTCTAATGCTATAAATAAAACCTTATTTGCGTCTGGAAATGATGAATTAAGGCCCGTAATGTCTGGTGTTTTTTTTGAGATTAATAGTGATGATATCACTTTTGTTGCAACTGATGCGCATAAATTGGTAAAATATAAAAGAACCGATTTAAAAGCAGAGAAAGGAGCCTCATTTATTTTGCCAAAAAAGCCTTTAACATTGCTTAAAAATATTTTAGGTAGTGTTTCGGAAGATGTTAAAATTGAATACAATGAAACCAATGCAATGTTTGTGTTCGGCTCAACAAAAATGACTTCAAGGTTAATAGATGGAAAATACCCTAATTATAATGCAGTCATTCCTACAGAAAACCCTAACAGTTTAACAGTAAGTAGAAACGCTTTGCTTAATTCAATCAAAAGAGTTTCCATTTTTTCTAATAAAACAACTCACCAAGTTAGACTGAAAATGACTGGTAGTGAACTCCACATTTCAGCAGAAGATTTAGATTTTGCCAATGAGGCAAATGAAAGATTAACTTGTCAGTATGAAGGAGAAGATATGGAGATTGGGTTTAACTCAAGATTTTTAATTGAAATGTTAACTAATTTGGAGTCGGATGATGTAAATATTGCCATGTCTGCCTCAAATAGAGCTGGAATTTTAACTCCAAGTGAAACAAATGATGATGCAGAAGAGGTGTTAATGTTAGTGATGCCTGTAATGTTAAATAATTAATATTTACAACCAATATTTTTTAAAACTGTCATTCATAAAAGGGTGACAGTTTTTTAATTTTAATAATATGAAACTACTTAAAGAACTTTGTGAAATTCATGCTCCATCTGGAAGTGAACATAACATGACTGAATTTTTATTGGATTACGTTGATAAAAATGCTTCAAAATGGAAAGTTAATCCAAAAATAGTTTCTGGAGATGGTTTACAAGATTGTATAATGTTGGTATTTGGAGAACCCACTACTGCTATTTTTGCACATATAGATTCTGTTGGCTATACAGTAGGTTATAACAATAACTTGATTAAAATTGGTGGACCTTCTGGTAAAAAAGGAGCAAAATTAGTTGGCGAAGACAGTCAAGGAAAAATATCTTGTAAGATAGAGTCAAAAGAAGACGAGCATGAATTTTTAACATATTCTGTAAATTATAAACGAGAAATAGAGAGAGGTACTACATTAACATATTTGCCTGATTTTAGAGAAGATGATGAATTTGTGCAATGTTGCTATATGGATAATCGTTTAGGAATTTGGAGTGTTTTACAAGTTGCAAAAACACTAGAAAATGGTGTAATTGTTTTTTCTGCATGGGAAGAGCATGGTGGCGGAAGTGTTGGTTATCTGGCACGATATCTTTACGAAGAATTAAACGTAAAACAGGCCTTAATTTCTGATATAACTTGGGTTACTGAAGGTGTTCCTCACAATAAGGGAGTGGCAGTCTCTATGAGAGATTCTGGTATTCCAAGGAGAAGTTATATTAATAGAATTATTAAGTTGGCGAAACAAAGTGGAATTCCTTTTCAATTAGAAGTAGAGAGTGCTGGAGGAAGTGATGGTAATGCTTTACAGCGTTCTCCATACCCTTTCGATTGGTGTTTCATTGGTGCTCCGGAAGATAATGTTCACTCGCCAGATGAAAAAGTACATAAAAATGACATTAAAGCAATGGTAGAATTGTATGAGTATTTGATGCAACGTTTGTAACAATTAAGTGTTAAAAATAGTTAAAGAGCCTGTGCCTGTGTATGAAAATCTCCTTATCTTAGCTAGATGAAGCAGGCTGTTGTAAAAAAAGGGAAAGTTATTGCGCAAAATGTTCCTACTCCAAACGTGAGTAAAGGTAGTGTGCTGATTAAAGTACATTACAGTTGTATTTCTGCAGGAACAGAAATGACCAGTGTTAATACTACTAAAAAATCATTGGTTAAACGAGCTATTGATTCTCCTGAAGAAGTAAAGGAAGTACTTGATTTCATTAAAGTAAATGGAGTTCAAAAAACAATACAAAAAGTACGGGGGGTAATTGATGGTGGTAAACAAACAGGATATTCAGTTGCTGGAGAAGTTATAGCTATTGGTGAAGGAGTAATCAATTTTCAAATTGGAGACAGAGTGTCAGCTGCAGGTGCAGGTATTGCGAACCATGCAGAATATGTTGACGTGCCAACTAATTTGGTAATGAAAATGCCAACAGAATTGGAGTATAAATTTGCTTCTACAGTTACGATGGGCGGAATTGCTATGCAAGGTGTTCGTAGAGCTGATTTACGTTTTGGCGAAAGTTGTGTGGTGGTAGGTGCTGGAATTCTTGGTTTGTTGGCATTACAAATGCTAAAACTAAGTGGAATTAGAGTTATAGTAACCGATTTAGATGAACACCGTTTAGCTTTAGCAAAAGAATTAGGTGCCGATTTATGCATCAACCCAACCAAAGAAGATGCGGTAAAAGTAGCGAATGGTTTTTCCGGTGGTTATGGGGTAGATTGTGTGTTATTTACGGCAGCAACCTCAAGCAGCAAACCCTTGTCAGATTCATTTAAAATGTGTCGAAAAAAAGGTAAAGTAGTGTTAGTTGGGGTAGTTGGGATGGAGATTAACCGAAATGATATGTACGGCAAAGAATTGGATTTTCAGATTTCTACTTCATACGGGCCTGGACGTTATGATAGTAACTATGAAGAAAAGGGATTAGATTATCCTTTGGCTTATGTCCGTTGGACAGAAAATAGGAACATGACAGAATACCTTCAGCTATTAAATGAAGGAAAGATAAATATAGAGCCTTTAATTGATGCTGTTTATGGTACCGAAAAGGTAGAAGAAGCATTTGCAAGTTTAGAAGGAGAAGGTCAAAAACCAATCATTGTTTTATTGGATTATAAAAATTCAACCGACAATAAAAAAATTGAAATAAGTAATAAGCCAGTTGATAAAAAGATAATTAATGTTGGAGTAGTCGGAGCAGGAAATTTTGTTACGGGAATGCATTTACCCAACATAAAAAAGCTAAGCAATAAGTATTGTGCAAGGGCAATTATGAATCGAACTGGCTTTAGTGCAGATGCTGTTGCTAAACAATTTGATGCAGCTTATTCAACTACTGATTTTGATGAAATTATTAATGATGAGGACATTGATTTGGTGATGATAACCACCCGTCATGATAGTCAT